>NZ_PNDK01000053.1:0-21242 GCF_005887265.1 Pseudoalteromonas sp. S1608 | reverse complement strand
CTAGGTTCTAGGTTCTAGGTTCTAGGTTCTAGGTTCTAGGTTCTAGGTTCGTCAAAAGTTTATAAGCGCTCTGTAATACGTGTCACACTTTTCCTAGTGCCTAAAGCCTATTTCTTCCTAGTACCTTGTTACTTTTGTATGTGACTTAGGCTAAATAGTTTTACCAACGCAGCTAAAGCGAACTACACGCAGCAGACGTTCACCTAAGTAGTTTAGTCTAAGATAAGGCGGACACTCGACTTATCCCTATGAGCATACGTAGTTGTATGTGATTAGGGTCAGTCGAGTGGACAACACAGTATTAGATTAAAATACGACGGTGATTACATTTGCTCCATGACTTCAATGCCTAACAGATCCAATCCTGTTTTCAGCGTATCTGCCACTAAATTACACAACACTAAACGGCTATCACGAACACTTGGCTCTACGCCCTCTTTAAGTACTGGGCAAGCTTCGTAGAATGTCATGTATAGGCTAGCTAGTTCGTATAAGTAACCACATAATACGTGCGGTGTGGCTTCATTGATCATCAGATCAAGGACTTCTTCTAACTGCAATAATTTAAGCGCGAGCGTTTTCTCTTGCGGCTCAATAATGCTCACATCAGCCTTTAAGCTTGCAGCATCAACACCTGACTTACGGAAAATACTGCGAACACGCGTATACGCATATTGTAAGTAAGGGGCTGTTGCGCCTTCAAAACTTAACATGCTGTCCCAGTTAAAAATGTAATCGCTGGTACGATGCTTAGAAAGGTCTGCGTATTTAACCGCGCCAATACCCACTTTACGGGCAATTTCACTACGGTCTTCGTCAGATAAATCTGATTCACGCTCAGCGAGTTTAGCTGCTGCGCGAGTAATTGACTCTTCAAGTAAATCAGCTAATTTTACCGTGCCGCCTGTACGGGTTTTAAATGGTTTGCCATCAGCACCCATCATGGTGCCAAATGGGCAAAACTCGTAACTGGTTTCATCACGTAACAAACCAGCTTTACGCGCAGTAAGTTCCACTTGATTAAAGTGCAAACTTTGGCGCGCATCAACAAATATCAAAATACGCTCAGCGCCTAGTTTGTTTGAACGGTAATCACACGCGGCTAAATCTGTGGTTGCATATAAGAAGCCGCCACCCGATTTTTGTACGATAAACGCTGAAGGCTCACCGTCTTTATTTGCCAGCTCATCTAAAAATACTACCTGCGCGCCTTGCGACTCTACTGCAATATTTTTATCTTTTAATAGGCTAATAATATCGTTAAGTTCACTGTTATAAGCACTCTCAGCCATAATGTCGGCAGGCGTAAGGGTTACGTTTAAACGCTTGTATACTTCCTCAGAGTGCTTCACTGAAGTGGCAATAAATAGTTTCCACAGTTTTTCACAGTGTGCGTCGCCACTTTGCAGTTTAACTACATAGTTACGTGCTTTATCAGCAAAGCCTTCTTCGTCATCAAAACGCTTTTTCGCATCGCGGTAAAAGGTTTCTAAGTCAGCAAGCGCAACAGTATCTAAATCAACACCTTGATTAATTTGATCTTCTAAATGCGCAATCAACATACCAAACTGTGTGCCCCAATCACCCATGTGATTTTGACGAACAACGGTATCGCCTCTAAATTCAAGCGCACGTACTACAGCATCACCAATAATAGTTGAACGTAAATGACCTACGTGCATTTCTTTTGCAAGGTTAGGCGATGAGTAATCAACCACTACTTTTTGTGGTTTGGCATGCTCATTTACGGCAAGTTTTGCATGGTTATTAGCAGCTTGTACGCTTTGTGCTAAAAACTCTGGCTTTAAGTGAATATTAATAAAACCAGGGCCAGCAATTTCAGTTTTTTCGGCAATGTCACTTACATCTAACTGATCAATAATTTTTTGCGCCAATTCACGCGGGTTACTTTTCATTTTTTTAGCCGCGCCCATCGCGCCATTAATTTGGTAATCACCAAACTGTGGGCGTGTGCTTTGCGTAACTGCTGGATTAGTATCTTCTGGCAGGCCTGCGGCGGTCATAGCGGCAATGGCTTTTTCTACTAAAATAGTACGAATATTCATTATATTATTTACCTTTATAAGCCCGCCAAAGCAGGCTTTGTGTTAATTCTAATGGCTAAGTGTTAGTTCTCACGCGTGTGGTTAAATGTCACTTCAGGGTAACGCTCAGTCGACAAGTTAAGGTTTACACGACTCGGCGCGATATAAGTTAAATTATCGCCACCATCGAGTGCTAAGTTGCTTTCGCACTTACGCTTAAACTCTTCAAACTTTTTAACATCATCACAGCTAACCCAGCGGGCTGTATTTACATTAACGCTTTCGTAAATTGCATCAACGTTATATTCAGCTTTTAAACGCGCTACAACCACGTCAAACTGCAACACACCTACCGCACCTACAATTAAGTCATTATTAATTAATGGTCTGAATACTTGTACTGCGCCCTCTTCTGAAAGCTGTACCAATCCTTTTAATAACTGTTTTTGTTTTAATGGATCGCGCAGACGAATACGGCGGAACAATTCAGGGGCGAAGTTTGGAATACCGCTAAACTTAATTTTTTCGCCTTGGGTAAAGGTATCACCAATTTGAATCGTACCGTGGTTATGTAAACCAATAATATCACCAGCGTAAGCATCAGCCGCACGCTCACGATCGCCCGCCATAAAGGTTACCGCATCAGAAATACTGACTTGTTTACCGATACGCACATGATTCATTTTCATGCCTTGGCTATATTTACCCGACACAATACGCATAAATGCAATACGGTCACGGTGCTTTGGATCCATGTTGGCCTGAATTTTAAATACAAATCCAGTGAAGTTTTCTTCTGTGGCTACAACTTGGCGGTCTTCTGTCTCACGTGGTAAGGGGGTTGGCGCCCACTGAGTTAACCCATCTAAAACATGATCTACACCAAAGTTACCAAGTGCGGTACCAAAATACACAGGCGATAACTCACCCGCTAAGAATAGCCCTAAATCAAATTCGTGTGATGCACCAATAACTAGCTCTAGTTCATCACGTAACTGCGCTGCAAGTTCATCACCAATGGCTTGGTCAAGCTCAGGGTTATCGAGCCCTTTAATGCTGCGTACTTCTTGAATAGTGTGACCTTGACCTGTTTTATATAAAATGGTCTCTTCGTTATGGATATGGTAAACACCTTTAAACTCTTTACCACAGCCAATTGGCCAAGTAACAGGTGCACAGGCAATATTTAGCTCTGTTTCTACTTCGTCAAGTAGTTCCATTGGGTCGCGAATATCACGGTCACATTTATTCATAAAGGTAACAATAGGCGTGGTACGCAGGCGTGTTACTTCCATTAGCTTACGGGTACGTTCTTCTACACCTTTAGCAGCATCAATTACCATTAAACACGAATCTACCGCGGTTAAAGTTCGGTATGTATCTTCAGAGAAGTCTTCGTGTCCTGGGGTATCAAGTAAATTAACTAACGCATTGTTATAAGGAAATTGCATTACAGAGGTAGTAACAGAAATTCCACGCTCTTTTTCCATTTCCATCCAATCAGACTTAGCATGCTGATTAGAGCCACGGCCTTTTACCGTTCCAGCTTTTTGAATTGCTTGTCCGAATAACAATACTTTTTCAGTGATAGTGGTTTTACCCGCATCCGGATGCGAGATGATCGCAAAGGTACGGCGTTTATTAATTTCGCTAAGGAGATTTTGGTCTGCCATTAAAAAGGTTCTTTTAGTTGATATACGGATGTATTTGTATTTTAGTATGCTGAGCTTTCAAGGCTAAAAACAAGCTAACCTCTAAAGCTCAACATACCCCAACAAGAACCCAAATTAGCTCTTGTGACGCTATCCGTTAAGTTAATCGTAATTAAAGACTATTTTCGCTGATCTTGGCTTTATAAACAATCAATGGTTGGTTATTAACGGATCTTTTTTAAGTTTGGTGTTTTCAGCGATTATTAACAATAACGCTATAAATTGCCCACTAACTTAACACCAAGCTTGAGTAATAGGGCTGTAAATCATATTATTGGTCGATTACATGGAGGATTTGATGTTGGGTAATGAAAACCAGTAAGCTAAGTATTCGATTATTATGGTATATAACTCCACTGGTTATACTGCCATTGTTATTTTTAGGGGGCTTTACGCTCACTAATGTGACCAACTCTACGCAAAAGCAGGCCGACTTGATTATGAGTCGCTTTGTAGAACAACAACAGCAAAAAGTATTCAACTATATCGATTCTTTTCATGCAACGGCTAAGTTACTCTCTGCTTCACCGGTACTAAGTGACTTTTTAGCTAAAGATTTATTTGAAGACGCCAGCTATACATACCGCCTTGGCGCGTTAATGGACGTATTTGCCAGTTACAGTGAAGCCTACCCTGACATTATTAGTATTAACTTAGTCTCAAAAACAGGTAAAAGTGACGCCTATTATTCCAGTAATTTAACCGTAGCGCCCAAATCCTACCCATTTTTTGATCAAGTTAAACAAAGTAATTTAAGCCAGCAGCAGTTTATGGTGCAAAAAGAAGATGGCACCACTAACTTATACTTTGTGCAGCGCATATATAGCGTCGACTATTATTTAAAACGCCCACAACAATTAGGCTTTATTATTCTTAAAGTCGACCCCTCTATTTTAAACACCAGCATTTTAGAAGCGCCTTATAACAACACATTAAATTTGTTACTGGCCAACGATGGTAAAATTTTATTTAGCTCCGATTATAAAATGCGTGGCCACTATGTCAGCGAGTATGAACTAAATAAAATTAACGATTTAGCGGATATAGGCAGCTTATCAACCATTGAACTTTCAAGTGTTGATAAAATAGAGCGATTGATTTTTGCAGCCCAAATGAGTGGCGGCTACTATTATGTATCGACCATTCCAAAAGCAGTATTGTATCAGTCAGGCAAAGCAATTAGTGTGATCACCGGGCTAATTGTTATTATTTCTGTGATCACCCTACCAATCTTAATTTTTATTGTGGTGCGTAATTTACTGCTTAACCCAATAGAGTTATTAGGTGAAGCAAGTCATCGCGTTGGTGATGGCGACCTCTCTGTTACACTCCCTGCATATACTACTGATGAAGTAGGAATACTGTTTAACGACTTTAATCACATGATTAACCAAATTAAGCATTATCAACAGCAACTAGAAGAATATAAGCATCACTTAGAAGACAAAGTAGAGAGCCGGACTAAGGCACTTGAATCAATGAACAGTAAGCTTGAAACCGCCATCGCCCAAGCAGAACAAGCAAACCAGCTTAAAAGCCGCTTTTTAGCCAATATGAGTCATGAAATTCGCACTCCGCTTACAGCCATTATGGGATTTACAGAGCAACTACTGCATAGCGAAAAACCAACCAATGACAAACATCATTTAGGCACTATTCTACGTAACTCAAAACATTTGTTAGAGCTTATTAATAACATTCTCGATCTTTCAAAAATTGAAGCCGAAAAACTCGCGGTTGAGCAAACGCCGTTAAATGTTGTACAACTTATTCATGATGTTGAATCAATCATTAAACCTCTAGCACAAGAGAAGCAGCTGTCATTTACAATTAATTATGCACTTCCGCTACCGCATACTATTAATAGTGATATTACTCGCTTAAAACAAATACTGATTAATATTGCCAGTAATGCGGTTAAATTCACTGAGCAAGGTCAGGTTACAATAACCGCTAAATACCAAGCACCAAAAACGCTTACCTTTGTTATTGAAGATACCGGCATTGGTATGTCGTCAAACCAAATAAAACGATTATTTACGCCATTTGAGCAAGCCGATGCTACAACGACACGTCGGTTTGGTGGTACGGGGTTAGGGCTGTGTATTTCAAAAAACTTGGCTCAGTTACTAGGTGGTGATGTAAGTGTAACCAGTGAGGTGGGTGTGGGTAGTTGCTTTACCGTCGATATAGATTGCCATTTGCATAATAGCCATGGCGGCAATTTATTATTAACCGAGCATTCTCAACTAACACCAGAAAAGGATCCGCAGCTATCTTTTGCAAGCAACAGCTTTGATGCGCATATTTTGGTAGCAGAAGATAACCCCGATAATCAGTTACTGATTAAATTGCTATTACAAACATGGGGATTAGAGCCCGATATAGCCAACAATGGTGCACAAGCGGTAGAAATGGCTCTGGTAAACGACTACCAGCTTATAATCATGGATATGCAAATGCCGGTTATGGGTGGGTTAGAAGCAACTAAAATGCTCAGAGATGCGGCCTATGATGGCCCAATTATCGCTCTGACCGCGAATGTGATGAATCATGATATTGATACTTACCTTGAAGCAGGCTGTGATAAAGCGCTGGGTAAACCCATTGACAAAGACGCACTAGAAAATGTATTAGTCAGCTATTTACACCTTGAACGTGATAATCAAAACAAGTGGGATAGCTTATTGAAGAGTGAAAAGTTTCAGCAAATAAATGCTAATTATTTAGCAAGTTTACCTGATTATTTACAACAGATAAAAGCACTATATAACAGCCGTGACTGTGAGACATTACGCGCCCTTGCCCATAGTATTAAAGGCAGCGCTGGTTGTTTTAACTTTGATGAAATTTACCAAAGCGCCTCAGCGGTTGAACAAAGCTTAAAAGGCAATGATATGCCACAAAGAGAAAAACACGTTGCAGAACTTATTGCCGCAATAGAGCAAGCCATCGCTAATAAGTAATCCTTAAAAATTTAAACCCAGTGCCATGCCCATTAAAATCGCGTCTTCAAAGCCGTTTTTATTGGGTGCGTCACTGGGGTAATAATTTTTACGCACTGACATTTCAATAAAGCCTGCTCGTTCATACAAAGCAATCGCCCGTGTATTAGATTCGCGTACTTCTAAAAATAAGTTCTCGGCGCTTTGTTGCTCACCATACGCTATAAACTGCGTTAATAACTGCTGAGCAAATCCTTGTCCCTGAAAGCTTGGGGCGACACAAATATCCATTAGAGTAAAATCGGGTCCTGCTTTTTCGCCAATATAAAAACCTATCATTTGCTCTTCATCGAACGCCGCTAAATTAAAATAACGTCCCTGCAAACATGATTGCATTGTTTTTAATGTCCAAGGATGTGTGTGGCAGCTGGTTTCAATGGCCATAAGCTCATTGATATTCTCACCGGTAACCGATTTAAAGTGTATCAAGGTGTTCACTCATTAATGCCCATAACGCACGTTTTTGTGCACTGGACAGGGAAGAATCAGGCAAGCCTAATTGTTGCTCATTAAACTCAATAGTTGATGATTTAACAATCTTGTTAATTATTACAGGCGCAAACGCACGCTCAATATCATCTTTTAACGTATCACAGAGTGTTAACGATGAATTAGCTGACTGCTCTAATGGAGCTGGGCGAAAGTGTTGATTAAGTTCAAGCTTTTCTATACCAAAAACAGATGCGTAACGTGAATGCATAACGACTCGATGGAATTAGTAAGTTGAATAATATATGAAGTAATCAAAACGATGTAAAGAAGAAATGGCAGGGGCGGAGAGATTCGAACTCCCAACCGTCGGTTTTGGAGACCGCTGTTCTACCAATTGGAACTACGCCCCTGCAATGACGATGAATTATAAAGACCTTTTGACAAAGGTAAAGTAAAAATTCAACTTTTTGGTTTGTTTGCTTTTTAAATAAACAAAACGGCGAATAAGCATGCTAATTTATGGTTTTTCACTTTTTAACAACTATTATACTATTCAGTCTCAATTGCTTGTAGCGTCTTAGCTCACTCAATAAAACTAAAGCGGTTATGACTTCAAACTTGCCATTGCGTAATTGCCTGTAGACACTTAAGTTTTATTTACTTTTAACTTTTTCAGCTCCTCTGTAATACTCAAAAGTGTTAGTGGCTTAGGCAAAACCGCATTCGCGCCACACGCAATTAAGCGTTCAGCTTCACTGCCAACTGTGGCGCCTGTTACGCCAATAATGGGATTAGCAAAGCCTTGCTCACGAAGTTTGGCAGTTAGCTCATAGCCATCACAATTTGGCATCATGATATCCGTGATGACTAAATCAAAATCGCCTGAGCTTGCCTGATTTAAACCAATAATACCATCCTCTGCTTCAGTCACTATCGCGCCATTTTGGGTAAGGATCTTACTGGCTATCATACGCAGCATAGGTGTATCTTCGACTAGCAGTATTTTTAGGTTTTGCAGTAATTCGAAATCATCCACTCTTATTGAGGCTGCATCATGCTCATCAACACTATGCAAAACAAAGACGAACTCAAAATTAGCGCCACCGTTTTCGCTACTAATATAACTTAAATCTCCATCCTCCAAAGTGTTAGCTATTTGCTTGCAGATATTAAGCCCCAGCCCAGTACCTTCACTCAATGTATCGCCACGTTCAAATGCATTAAACATCTTATCTCGAAATTTAACATCAATACCTTTACCATCATCAATAACATTAATACGATAATGGGTTTTATCATGGCTTAAGGATTCGGCTGATTTCATTACAGTAACTGTGCTGCCACCACTATGTAATATCGCATTCTTAATTAAGTTCTGAATAATTTGGAAGATAGCTTTAGTGGAGCCTATATGATGCTCTGTAACTGCTTTTTTTGCTGAGAAGTTAATAGTAAAATTATACTTTTCGGCTAAAGGCTTTACTCCTTCGATCGCCCGTTCAACGGTATCATGAACCGATATAGTTTCATTATTCTTGTACACAGCTAAGGTAGCACTACTAGAGGACGTCTTCATATCATCCAACACACATAGTAAGTGGCTGGATAACCGCTGCAACTCTAAAATATTTTTCGAACAGTTTTGCTCAAGCTCAATATCTATTAGCATTTTTATGGTTGCAGCGGGTGTTCGCAACTCATGCCCAATGACTCCATATATTCGTTCATTTGTATCTAATTGCAATTGAGTTTTATCGACTAATGCTTGATAACTACTAAGAAGGTAATAAATTAAGATGGAAAGAACGATAGTGCTAAACACAACGCGTACCACAATCGCCGTGGTTTGGGGCTCACCATTGGCAAGTAACATTAATGGCGTAATATTTAAGATACACATGCAGATAATACGCGTTTGACCCTTTAGGACGAGCACTAACACCACCACAAACAGCGGAGCTAAACTAGCTGGGACAACACCATTTACCAAAATAATAAAGGGAAAAGCCAAGGTAATCAAAATAGCCAATAGAGTTAACAAGCGTTGTCGAATTTTTTTTAAGGTAATAGCGCTTAATGCACATAACTCCCACACAGCAATTATCATTAATGACAATGTATTATTCGGCAACTCAAGTATAAATAAGCTAGCTGCAGTTAACAATCCACCCACACACAACAACCAAAGGATGAAAAGTTGCATTTGCTCTTCGAACCTATTTACCGCTGACTCATCAGTTCTCACAAAACCCCTCATTACCCTATATCAAATTGCGACCTAATAAGAAACTATCAAAGGTTTAGGATGGTATTTAACAATCCCCTCCTCCAATAAAAACGCTTTTACTCTTCCCCTGTATTAATACATTTTTTTTATTAATTTTTAGCTAGTTGCAACGGGAGAGCTTAAACTGCAAATAGGGACAAAATTATATTCTCATACCTGAGTTGTTTGATTTTATTTATAGTATAGAACTGTTTTTTAATTTAGCAGCTCTTTTTACAATGTCTATAACCGCAGTTTACTGAGCTTATTTAATGCTATGAAAGTTTAAATTGTTATTTTTACGCTGCTACAAGCGTGACTTTTTTGATAAGGTTTTGCTTAGAGGTGTTTAGCTGGGTGTTTTTGTGGTTGGATGGTGATTAAAAAGTTGAGCTCAATAAGAAAAAGCAAGCCATTAAATTAATGGCTTGCAGCATACAATTATTCCCACTCGATAGTTGCAGGTGGTTTACCTGAAATATCATAAACAACACGTGAGATACCGTCGATTTCATTAATAATGCGGTTTGAAACCACACCTAAGAACTCATACGGTAAATGTGACCAACGCGCAGTCATAAAGTCGATGGTTTCTACACAACGAAGTGAAACAACCCAATCGTACTTACGTGCATCACCCATAACCCCTACCGACTTAACCGGTAAGAATACAGTAAACGCTTGGCTTACTTTATGGTAAAGCTCTGCTTTGTGAAGCTCTTCAATGAAAATAGCATCAGCGCGGCGAAGTAAATCACAGTACTCTTTTTTGATTTCGCCAAGTACACGCACACCTAAACCTGGCCCTGGGAATGGGTGGCGGTAAAGCATGTCGTACGGTAAACCTAGCTCTAAACCAATTTTACGTACTTCATCCTTAAATAACTCACGTAATGGCTCTACTAAGCCCATTTGCATATCATCTGGTAAGCCGCCCACATTATGGTGCGATTTAATTACGTGTGCTTTACCAGTCGCTGAAGCTGCTGATTCGATTACGTCAGGGTAAATTGTACCTTGGCCTAACCATTTTGCGTTTTTAAGCTTTTTAGCTTGCTCATCAAATACGTTAATAAACGTATGGCCAATGGCTTTACGTTTATCTTCTGGGTCTGATTTACCTGCTAAGTCATTTAAAAATTGATCTTCGGCATCTACTTTAACAATGTTTAAACCAAACTTATTGCCAAACATGTCCATTACTTGCTGGCCTTCGTTTAAACGAAGTAGCCCGTTATCAACAAATACACAGGTTAGTCGCTCACCAATAGCACGGTGAATAAGCATAGCTACAACCGATGAATCTACACCGCCTGATAAGCCTAAAATAACTTCGTCGTCGCCAACGGTTTCTTTGATACGCTCAATAGCATCATCAATGATTTTTGCTGGCGTCCATAATTTTTCACAACCACAAATATCAATAGCAAAACGCTCTAATAAGCGTTGACCTTGATGTGTGTGGGTTACTTCTGGGTGAAATTGTACGCCGTAAAAGCGTTTTTCTTCGTTAGACATTGCCGCATGTGGGCAAGTAGATGTTTTAGCAGTGGTTTTAAAAGTATCTGGAATTTCCATTACTTTATCGCCGTGACTCATCCACACATCTAGTACGCCATTACCGCCATCAGTAATATGATCTTCAATGGCATCAAATAATGCACAGTTACCCACTTTTTCAACTTGTGCGTAACCAAATTCTTTTTTATCTGAGCTATGTACACGGCCGCCAAGCTGTGTTGCCATAGTTTGCATACCGTAACAAATACCAAGTACTGGAACGCCTGCATTAAATACATACTCAGGAGCACGCGGGCTGTTTTCAAGCGTAGTTGATTCTGGGCCACCAGAAAGGATAATACCTTGTGGGTTAAACTCGCGAATTTGCTCTTCGGTTACATCCCAAGCCCAAAGCTCACAATAAACACCAATTTCGCGTACGCGACGGGCGATTAACTGCGTGTATTGTGAACCAAAATCTAAAATGAGGATTCGTGAATCGTGAATGTCTTTGCTCATGAAGTATCTCGTAAAGTCAGGTGCTAAACGCCACCAGCTTAAGCTGTGTGACTATATTAGGGCTAACAAAGGTTAGCCCACTTATTTCAAGTTGTTAAGGCTGATTAGCCTAAACGGTAGTTCGGTGCTTCTTTAGTGATTTGCACATCATGAACATGCGACTCACCCATACCAGCAGAAGTTACACGTACAAACTGTGGTTTAGTGTTTAACTCTTCGATTGTGGCACAACCGGTTAAGCCCATTGCACTGCGAAGACCACCCACTTGTTGGTGAATAATTGTCGCAATTGGCCCTTTATAAGCAACACGACCTTCAATGCCTTCAGGTACTAACTTGTCAGCTTGGTTTGATTTTTGGAAGTAGCGATCTGATGAACCTTCTTTTTGATCCATCGCACCTAGGCTACCCATACCACGGTAAGACTTGTAGTAGCGACCTTGATAAAGTTCAACTTCACCTGGTGCTTCTTCAGTACCCGCGAGCATAGAGCCAACCATTACACACGATGCACCCGCAACGAGTGCTTTTACAATATCACCAGAAAAACGAATACCGCCATCGGCAATCACTGGAATATCGCGACCTTTAAGGCCTTCAACCGCATCTGAAATGGCTGTTATTTGTGGTACACCACAACCAGTAACAATACGTGTAGTACAGATAGAACCTGGGCCGATACCTACTTTAACAGCATCAACACCGGCATCTGCAAGGGCAATAGCACCTTCGGCAGTTGCCACGTTACCCGCAACAATTTGTAAGTCTGGGTAAGCTTGACGAGTCGCTGCAACACGGTCAATAACACCTTGTGAGTGACCATGAGAAGTATCGATTAGTAGTACATCAACACCGGCTTCAACTAATGCAGCAATTCGCTCATCAGTACCTGCGCCAACACCTACCGCAGCACCTACACGTAAACGACCTTGCTCGTCTTTACACGCGTCTGGTTTGTCTTGTGCTTTTTGGTAATCTTTTACGGTGATCATGCCTTTAAGTTTAAACGCATCATCAACCACAAGAATCTTCTCAATGCGGTGTTCGTGCATTAAGCTTAAGATATCTTCGCGAGCAGTTCCCTCTTTAACCGTTACTAGGTTTTCTTTTTTCGTCATCACTGTTGAAACCGGCTGTTCAAGCTTAGTTTCAAAGCGCATATCACGACTAGTTACAATACCTACTAGGTTATTTTCGCTATCGGTGACCGGAAAACCTGAGAATCCCTTTTCCTGAGACAGCTCAACGGCATCTGCAATAGTCAGATCGGCGGTTACTGTAACAGGGTATGAAACAATACCTGCTTCATAGGTTTTAACTTTACGAACATTTTTCGCTTGTTCTGCAATGGTCATGTTTTTATGAATAAAACCAAGACCACCTTCCTGCGCGAGGGCAATAGCTAAACGAGCTTCAGTAACAGTATCCATAGATGCTGAAATGAGCGGCAAGTTAAGTTTGATACCACGCGTTAAGCGAGTTGAAATATTTGCCGTATGTGGCAAAACAGTAGAATGACCAGGTACTAAAAGTACGTCATCAAAGGTAAGAGCTTCTTTAGCGATTCTAAGCATTTTGGCAACTTCTCACATGTGGATCTAAGATAAGGAATTGCGGCCAAATTTTAACAGCGTTGTAGGCACTAGTAAATAATATTTTGTATTTATTTATGATAAGCTAGATTTATAAATGTTTTTTGGTAGTTTTTATGTTTTCTAAGCCCTCGCAAACGGTTTATACCGTATCTCGCCTTAATCGTGAAATACGTGCCTTGCTTGAACAAGGTTTTGCGTCTTTAGTACTCACTGGTGAAATTTCTAACTTTATTGCGCCTGCTTCTGGGCATTGGTATTTTTCGTTAAAAGACGATAAAGCGCAAATTAAAGCCGCCATGTGGCGAGGCAATAATCGCAACCAAAGTTACCGACCAATTAACGGCGCACAAGTAACCGTTAAAGCACGTGTATCTTTGTACGAACCCCGTGGTGACTACCAGCTTATTGTTGAACATATGGAGCCTGCCGGCGAAGGGCAACTTAAGCAAGAGTTTGACGCGCTAAAAATGCGTTTGGCTGCAGAGGGCTTATTTAGCTCCGCTTATAAAAAACCCCTACCCCAAAACATAAATCGCATAGGGGTGATCACCTCACCTACAGGCGCCGCAATTAAAGATATTTTAACAGTACTAAAACGTCGTGCGCCGCAATTAGAAGTCGTTATTTATCCTGCGATGGTGCAAGGCAAAGAAGCGCATGGCCATTTAATAAAGCAAATAGAGCTGGCAAATTTACGTAATGAGGTCGACGTTATTATACTCGGGCGCGGCGGTGGTTCATTAGAGGATTTATGGTGCTTTAACCATGAGCACCTTGCTCGCGCTATTTATCAAAGCGCACTACCCATTGTGAGCGCTGTTGGCCATGAAATAGACACCACGATTAGCGATTACGTTGCTGATGTACGTGCAGCAACTCCTTCTGCAGCCGCAGAGCTCGTAAGCCCCAATACACAAGAGCTACATAATAGGGTTCATCAGTTAATTAGCCGTTTAGCGAATGCATTTAAACACGACATTGCCGATAAACGCGCACTAGCCATACAGTTGCAGCACCGCTTAAATTTATGCCACCCGCGCAATCAGCTAAACCAAAAATCACAACGCTTAGATGAACTGAGTATTGCACTGCAACAGGCAATGCGTCAGCGTTTATACAAGCAAGAACGCGTGTTAGCTAATTTAACTCCACGCCTAATGCGCCAATCACCAGATAAAAAGCTAGCAAATGCAAACTATCAGTTAGCACAACTCCATGCAAGGCTAAACCAAGCGATGCAGCAGCAGCTACAACACGCAAATAATACGCTTGCCTTACAGGCGAGTCGGCTTGATTCGGTTAGCCCCCTTAATGTATTAGCGCGCGGTTACAGCATAACGAAAACGGCGCAAAATAAAGTGGTTAAATCAGTGGAAGATGTAAAAGTGGGTAATGTGTTGATCACTGAGTTAGTAGATGGCCAGGTTATTTCAAAGGTAGAAGCTTAGCCATATTGCTAAGCGCTAGCCTTGTGTACTAACAGTAAACTCAATACGGGCATCGTTAGATTGAGATGCACTGAGTTTAAATTGCTGCCACCAAGGTTCAAGATGAAGCTTATCGTTTAGCTCGCGCCATAATTTAGCTCCATAATTAACGGCATGTTGGTTAATGGTAAGCTCAAACTTACAAATTGTTTGCTTACACTTTAGCGCTGTAAGCTCAGCGCTATCTGCAAACTCATTAATAATTAAAAAGTCAGTTAACGCGACTTCAAGCTCGTAACTCCATTCGAGATTATCAGCCTCTTGTTCAAACTGTATTGCGAGCTCATCATCAAGCTCTACACTTTCTGATTGATTTAACTTTAACTGTTGTTGAGACTGCTTAAGCTGGATTGATTTTTTTTCAAGCCGCTGATTAAGCTCAACCACATGTTGTGCTAGCTGAGTTTGTTGATCAGCCTCTTGGGCTTTATTAACCTGCACTAGGCCTTGCAAAGTAGTTGGCTGATTATTGACTTGAGTGTTAGCCGAAGAGATTACAGCTTGTTTGGGCGCTGAGGAAACACGAGTGGAATCTTTAAAAAACAAAAAGTAACCACTTGCTAACGCCACGCCTGAAGAAAAACAGAGCAGCATAGCCACAAGGTTACTTTTATATATCATTTCTAGGTACTCAAAAATTAAAGCATTGCACTGGTGTGCGATTCGTTTTCTGGCTCGGGGTATTCTAAAAAGTTTTGGTTCATACTTTCTGCCGGGCACTCACAATCAGGACGACCAATAATTTTTGCAGGTACGCCAACAGCAGTTGTGTGAGGCGGCACAGGGCTTAGTACCACAGAGCCTGCACCAATACGTGCGCCCTCACCCACTTCAATATTACCCAACACTTTAGCGCCCGCACCAATAAGTACGCCCGCCCTGATTTTAGGATGGCGATCGCCTTGCTCGTTACCCGTACCACCTAATGTAACCGATTGTAATATAGATACATTATCTTCAATCACGGCGGTTTCGCCAATTACAATACCGGTAGCATGGTCAAACATGATGCCTTGGCCTACTTTACAGGCAGGGTGAATATCAACCCCAAACACCTCTGAGGTACGGCTTTGAATAAAGCGTGCAAGCTCTTTACGGTTTTGCTGCCATAAGCAGTTTGCTAAACGGTGTGCTTGAATCGCGTGAAACCCTTTTAAATTTAAAATCACAGTAAGGTAGGTTTCGGCTGCAGGGTCACGATCTTTTACTGCTTTAATATCATGAGCAACATGTGTCAGCATGCGGTCACACTTTACAAAAGCTTGGTCAAACAACTCACGGATTGTAAAAGCAGAAACCACAGCATCAGCTAGTTTATTAGCAACAATAAAACTCAATGCCGACCCTAAGCACTCATGATTTAAAATACACGAATACACATGGCTCGCTAAAAGGGGTTCACGAGTTACTACTTCATTTGCTTCGCTACGAAGCTGTTGCCAAATTTCATGACGCATAATAATGCCTTAAGTTAGTACAAAGAGCCTACCGCTAATTCTAACGGATTTAGCCGCCTAGGTGTTAATCCCTTAGTTATTTGTTCTAGTTATTAGATATAACTAGCTAAGTTTTATCTATGTAATACTTTTTTAAAGCTAGA
This sequence comes from Pseudoalteromonas sp. S1608, assembly GCF_005887265.1. GTDB lineage: Bacteria > Pseudomonadota > Gammaproteobacteria > Enterobacterales > Alteromonadaceae > Pseudoalteromonas > Pseudoalteromonas undina. The sequence continues at coordinate 5,081 of NZ_PNDK01000053.1, read as the reverse complement.
GCATATGACAGCTAGGCTGATTTAGCTATTCATACAAAAATAAAATAAGTTAATAAAAATCAGTAAATAACAATATATGACAGCACTTGTGTCATGTGCCAAAATAGCCACTGGCGTACTGCTGACGGCGTAAAAAATAATAATAAACGCTAAATTAGCATCATCAACTCAACAAGGATAACGATGATGAAAAACGACATATTAAATACAAAAAAATTAGGCTATAAATTTTACTTTCAAGATGGCGATAACCAAATAGCCTGTTTTGGAAGCTACTTTACTGGTAAAGAAGAAGTCTATATTAACGATGACTTAGTTAGCAGCAGACGCAGTGTTAATATAAAAAGCTCACACACATTTGAATTTGAAAATTCGCAGTACCAAGTGAAATTTGACATGCTCAACATACTGACAGGACGACTTGAATGCACTCTTTACAAAGATCAAGAAGTGCTTGCCAAGCAAGTTCAAAGTAGTCTTCCTAGCGATCCTAAAAAAGCGGTTTTTTTTATTCTAGGTTGTGCATTAGGTGGTGCAGTATTTGGCTATACCACAGCAACAGTCGTAGAGCTATTTGTAGGGAAACTTTAACATGCAATTAAACCCTGCAACGGTAAAGTCACTTAGACACACATTCGATTGGACACAACAACAGCTTGCCGATGCCTGCGATGTAAGCTTGCGAACCATTCAACGAGTAGAAAAAGAAGGTGCAGCCTCAAAAGAAACCACCATGGCCTTATGTGCGGTATTTGAAGTACGCCAAGGTGAGCTTATTAAGCTTGATGAAAACAACCAAAATGATGCCAATAACAGCCCATCTAAAAGTTTTATTGCTGGTTTAGTTATTAGCTCTGTTATTAGTTTTGCCCTTGGTGCAGCCTCAGTACTTTTAGTAAGTAACTAATAAAATATAAAAATGCCCCAATGCTTACGGCACAGGGGCATTTTTTAGTACTTAAAAACTTAAGAACTTAAATTATTGAAATACTTTATCCACTTTCACTACTTCAATATTTTTTGCAGGAATTGCCAGTTTATAATCAGCAATTACCTTATCTTCAGCCACTAACTCGGCAGGCTTATCGGTGTTGTACACCATAGGCGAGGTTTGCATAGTTGCTAAACGTTTTTGCATATCTTCACCATCACCGGTAACAAACACATAGTGAATATTCTCAGTTTGTAGGTTGTCTTTAATCACGCGATTTACATCGTCAACAGTTAATGTTTTCAGTTTGCTTGTGACGTAGTTTACAAAGCTGTCGGTGTTATAAAACTCGCTATCTAGCGCATAACCTAACTGGCGATTTTGACTAGCAACCATTTGTGGCACAAAGTTAATTAAAAAGTTACGCGTGGCTTCAAAATCAGCCTCAGTCATGCCATTTTTAATTAGCTTATCTAGCTCGAATAATGCGGTACGGGTTGCAAAATGCGCATCGTTGTTTGAGCGCAGTGGACGCAACCACACTTGAAATATTTGCTCAGAGCGCCCTAAGTTTGCATCCGGTTTAGTTTGAAACATACCTCTAGGGAAGTATTCAATGTAGGCGTAATCACCGTAATTCATACCACGCGTTTGACGAATACGTTCGTACAAGTAACTGTTAGAACTGCGATGCTCACCAAAGTACGAACGCACTAGCCACAATGCGGTCCAGTCTTCGCTGCTACGAATGGTATCAATAGGGAACCCGAACGACACAGCCGTTGATTGCGCTGACTTTTCAACAATCGTTGCATGATGACCTTTAAGCACTGGCGCATCAGGGATTGTTAAGCGGCTTTGTTCGCCTTTTGGAAGTGTCGCCAAGTCAGCTAACATTTGTGCTTTAAGTTTTTCAGGCACAGCACCAATTAAACCCACAGTAAGTTTAGCTTGTGTAAGTTCAGCATTATAAAACGCTTTAACATCATCAAGAGTGAGCGCTTCTAAGTCAGATAAGTCACCGTAGTTATAGCTTTCATAAGGGTGGCCTTTATAAAGCACACTGTAGAGCACTTCTTTACCCAACTCTTCGTCGTTAGAAGCTTTTAAACCCGATTTAATGCCATCGATCATTTCTTTTTTCAGACGTTTAAAGTCATCTTCTCTAAAGCCTGGGCTTAACAGCTGCTCACTCACTAGGGCATACCACTGAGCAGCATTATCTTTATGAATACGCCCTTGGAACGACAGCATTTCTTTATCTATTTGATAACCAAAACTACCCGCCAGCGGATACATTGCCTTTTTAATATCTTTGTAACTCATTGAGGTTGAGCCACCTTGCGCCAGCATTGCGGCAGTTAAAGCCGCTACGCCTTTTTTACCCTGTGGATCGGCAGCTGCACCGGTATTAAATAATAAGTTAATATCGATTAACGGCGAGCTATTGGTTTTATCAAGCACCTTAAAGATTGGCTTAGTCGGTGCTTGCTGATACTTAGCTACCAAGGCATTTAAATCGCTTTCTTGTTCAAAACCAGGGGCTTTATCAAGTGCCGACATAGTAATTGTGGTGCGGGCATTATCAACAAAATACTTATTTGCAACGGCTCTAATATCTTCGCTAGTAATATTATCTGCCGATTTATACAGCTGATTAATTACCTCAGGATCGCGCTCAAAATGCATATAGCTGGCAAGTGTAGAGGCAATTGCTTGCGATGAATCTAAACCATTTATAAAGCTGTATTTAAGATTAGACTTTAAATCGCTGAGTTTTTGGCTATCAACCAACTCGGTACGCGCTTTGGCATAGGTACGGTTTATAGCATCACGCACTGTGGCTAAATCATCGGCATTTTCAACTTTTACAAATACATGCAGTAACCCTGGATCTTTAGTCTCTGGGTTATAGGTAAACATTTGACTCGCTATTTGCTTTTCTACTACCAGCTCTTGGTAAATATCTGAATTGCTCGAAAAGTAAAGCTGCGACAGTAAATCTAATGCGGCTCGGTCTTTTTTCTGAGGCTCCCATGCGGCCCCTTTATACGACACAAGTAACCAATGGCCAGGTAATCCCTCGTTTTGCTCATGCACATATTTTGGCGCTTGCTGAGTTGGCTCTTTAGGAATATCAGCAACATAGTCGCCTTTTTGCCAGTTACCCCAATGTTTTTTAACCATCGCCATGGTCTCTTTTGGATCAACATCACCAACAATCACAAGCGATACATATTCAGGCTTATAAAACTTATCAAAAAACTCTTTACCGTAGGCCATTTGATCTGGCATAGCTTCAATGTCTTCAAAAAAGCCCATTGTAGTGTGTTTATAGGTATGTTTTTCGAACGCTTCTTGGCGTACCGCACTTAATAATTTACGAATTGGACTGGCATTATTTTTTAAGTACTCGCCTTTAACCGTTAGCGCTTCCGTTCTAAATTGTTCTTCGGTGTAGCTTAAGTTTTGAAAAATATCAGCTTCAATCTCAAGTACTTTATCAAGATGTTGTTTTGAAAAATTTAAGTGGTAGTTAGTGTAATCGTTAGTTGTGTAGGCGCGGTTATCAACCCCTGAATTTTTTAGAATATCTGAATACACATCTTGCGGAAACTTTTCAGAGCCTTTAAACATCATGTGTTCAAAAAAGTGAGCAAAACCAGTTTTACCCGCTTCCACTTCATTACGCGAGCCAACAGATACCGGTATTTGTAGCGATACTACATCTGGGTAATCGGTTTTAACTACCATCACACGTAGGCCGTTATCTAGCTCTTCTATTAGGTAATCTTGTGAAAAAACACGCTCATCTGCTTTATTAACTTGTTCTTGTTGAGCTGCTGTTTGCGTGTTTTGACTTTGCTGCATAGCGCAACCTGTTAAGGCCAGCGATACCGCTAGGCTAGTTGCCAATAATTTAAATTTCATTGTTATCCCTTTTTAAATTGAGCAATTTTTAAAACATTTACCAAACTAAGTATGCCGTAAAGTAATTAAATATAAGAGCCCTAAGCCTATTAATTATGTAAACAACTGTGTCAGTTTTTAATTTAACTATGAAAATAATTCACGTTAGTTGAGAAACTTTCAATAAATAAATCTATCTAGACGTCTAAATGGCTGCTATATTAAATCCATCATCACAAATTAAGCTGGAATGGGGATTATGGCTTTATCACTTCAAGAAAAAATACAGGACACCAACCAAGGTGTTTACCTAATTGGCACAACACCGCCAAAAATTGGGACTGATAAAGCGCAATTAAAAGTCATTGCCGAAAAGTTATTAGGCCGTTTACACGAAATTGAATATGACGGCGTAATTATTTATGACATTCAAGATGAAAGCAGCCGTACACAGCAAGCGCGTCCATTTGCATTTAAGCAAACAGTTGACCCGCGCGAGTACAGTCAACTCTTACGAGGCTTATCTGATCTTGATGTAATTACTTATAAAAGTGTAGCTCAGCGCGGTGTGAGTGAGTTTAAAGCGTGGTTAGATGAAACTAAAAATGACTACGATTTAAAAAACGTAGTGTTAGTGGGTAGTCCTTCATCAGCGGGTGATATAAAGCTGAGCTTACCGAATGCCTACAAAACTCTGGCAGAGCAGTCAGAAGATTTCTTTTTAGGTGGTGTAACCATTGCTGAGCGCCATGCCAATAAGCGAAACGAGCACCAACGCTTAATAGAAAAAACAGCACAAGGGTGTCAGTTTTTTATCTCTCAAGCCGTTTACAACGCACAAGCAACTATAGATTTAATAACCAGTTATGCGCGCACATGCAAAGCACAAGGCCTGACACCTAATCGGATTATATTAACCTTTACGCCTTGTGGTGGTGAAAAAACCTTAGAGTTTATGCAGTGGCTAGGCATCTCAGTGCCAGAGGCAACTAAATGGCGCATGCTTGATTCGGAAAATACATTAAGCGAATCGGTGCGTATTTGTCGCGAAAACCTCGACTCGATTTTAAAAAGCTGTGCGCACTTAGGTGTGCCGCTGGGTTTAAATATTGAAAGCTTAACCAACCGTAAAGAAGAAATAGACGCATCAATTAACTTATACCGTTTATTAAAAGCCACAATGGAACTCAACCTTGCGGAGAAACTAATAGCTTAATTGCGGGGTTCGGGGTTCGGGCAG
>NZ_PNDK01000052.1:0-120228 GCF_005887265.1 Pseudoalteromonas sp. S1608 | reverse complement strand
CCTTCTGGCGCCATACGCTTTTTATCTAAACGCTCATTCTCAGCTTGCTCTGCTGCAATACGCTGTTGCTCTAAACGCTCATTCTCAGCTTGTTCAGCCGCAATGCGTTGTTGTTCTAGGCGATCATTCTCAGCTTTTTCAGCTGCTATACGCTCTTGCTCTAACAACATTTGCGCTTCTTGTTCTGCTAAACGTTGAGCTTGCTCTTGTCTTTGCTGCTCGGCATCTGCCTGTTGTTTAGCTAATAGCTCAGCGTTAGCTTGTTCAATCGCTCGTTTTTCTGCCTCCGCAGCGCGTTGTGCTTGCGCCTGTTTTTCTTGCTCTAAACGCTCTGTCTCTGCTTTTTCGGCAGCTATTTGTTGTTCGGTTTTTTCAGCTTGCTCTTGCGCTAAACGTTCTGCTTCAGCTTGTTCAGCTGCAATTCGGGCTTGTTCTAAACGTTCGGCTTCAGCTTCAGCTTGCAAACGCTCTGCCTCGGCTTTCTCTGCTGCTAAGCGCTCCTGTTCGGCTTTTTCTGCCTGCTCGTTTGCCAATGCTTGTTGTTTATCAGCTTCTGCTTGTTTTTTATCTGACTTGCCAAAACCGAGCCACGACATGAATTTACTTTTTTTTGCCATACTTGCTAATAACCACTTATAAAAATCTGATAAACTAACGATAATGATAGCGTGCTTTTAAGCCTAAATAATTGCTTTTTAGCAACACGTTATCCTCGAGGGTGCATAATAGTAACACTTTTAGCGCAGTTGAAAAATGACACGCCGTGATATGATTGCAATATTATCTGAGCTAGATCATAGATACCAATTTTTAGTGAGTTAAATGAGAAAAAAAATCACACCAAATAACAACATCCATAAATCAGTCGATGGCGTTATTAGAATCATTAGCGGCCAATTTCGCGGTCGTAAACTGCCAGTAAAAGACGTTCAAGGCTTGCGCCCTACAACCGACAGAATAAAAGAAACAGTGTTCAATTGGTTAATGCACGATACCCGCGATGCACGCACTCTCGATTGCTTTGCCGGCTCTGGTGGTTTAGGGTTCGAAGCGCTATCTCGCTTTGCTAAAAACACCACATTTTTAGAGCTTGATCCGCTAGCAGCAAAACAGCTAACGCAAAATGTTGCCACTCTTAATGCGCAAAATGCACAAGTACTCAATACTAATACTTTGACCTTTCTTGAGAATAAAAACACCAGTGAGACATTTAATTTAGTTTTTATTGACCCGCCATTTCGTAAAAATTTGGCTCAATCATGCTGTGATTTATTAGAAAATAATCAATGGCTCGACCCTGACGCACTGATATATGTTGAGGTAGAAACAGAGTTAACTTCGTTCAAGACACCTAATAACTGGTTGTTAATAAAAGAGAAAAAGGCTGGGCAAGTTTTTTGTAGGCTGTACCAACGACATATAAATTAACACTGTTTTAGCGGTAAGGTTTCTGTTAATATTATCCTTTACATGTGGTGTTGCTTCGGATTACAATACCGCACCATTTTTGAACCACTTGATCAATGTTTGATCAACTTGAGCAACGCTCATAATTTAGGTAGGTGAATTTTTAATGCCAGTAATTAAAGTAAGAGAGAACGAACCGTTTGACGTAGCACTTCGTCGCTTCAAGCGTTCATGTGAAAAAGCAGGTATCCTTTCAGAAGTTCGTCGTCGCGAGCACTATGAAAAACCAACAGCTGAGCGTAAGCGTAAAAAAGCAGCTGCTGTTAAACGTCACATGAAAAAACTTTCTCGTGATAACGCTCGTCGCGTTAAATTATACTAATATATTAGGTCTTGTATAAATGAGCCTTTTAATAACGCTAAAAGATGCGCAAAAAGATGCGATGAGAGCTAAAGACAAACAACGTCTTAATCCTATTCGCATGGTACTTGCTGCAATCAAGCAACGTGAAATTGACGAGCAAATAACACTAGACGACGCAGGTATTACCTCCGTTATAGTGAAGCTTGTTAAACAACGTCGCGACTCTTACACTCAGTACAAAGATGCTGGGCGTGATGATTTAGCTGAAATTGAAGCCAATGAGATTACAGCACTTGAAGCTTTTTTACCTCAACAATTGAGTGAAGAAGAAATCATTGCTCTCATTGACGCGGCTATTGCTGATACTAACGCAGCAGGTATGCAAGACATGGGTAAAGTAATGGGTATAATCAAAAGCAAAGCCGAAGGTCGTGCCGATATGGGCAAAATCTCAGGTTTAATTAAGCAACGATTAACTGCCTAATACTCCCACATACATTAAGTATGATTGAAGTAAACCGAGCCTTGAGCTCGGTTTCTTCGTTTAGAGCACTTCAAAAAAATATGCATTTGTGTTCCAATCTCTGCGTATTATAATTCGCTTTTAACACTTTTTATATTTACCTTAGGGCTGTACTTTAAACAATGGCTGGAAAGATCCCACGCAACTTTATCGATGATTTATTGGCACGAACCGATATTGTCGACCTGATTGACTCAAAGGTAGGGTTGAAAAAAGCGGGCAAAGACTATCAAGCTTGCTGTCCTTTTCACAATGAAAAATCGCCTTCGTTTACTGTATCGCAAGATAAACAGTTTTATCATTGCTTTGGCTGTGGCGCTAACGGCAATGCTATTTCTTTTGTTATGGAATATGACAAACTTGAGTTTGTTGATGCAATTGAAGAGCTAGCCAGTTTACTTAACCTAGATGTTCCTCGCGAACAAGGAAGTAGTAATGGCCCAGAACGCACCGCAGCACAAAAACGTTCAGACTACGATTTAATGCTCCATGCAGCGCGTTTTTATCAACACCAGTTAAAACATCATAGTAATTCTGAAACAGTAATAGACTATGTAAAAGGTCGCGGCTTAAGCGGCGCAACAGTTAAAAAGTTTATGATGGGCTATGCGCCCAGCGAATGGGAAGGCCTCTGCCAACAACTCGGGCGAAACCAAGAGCAAAAAGAACAATTAGTTGAGCTAAAGCTCGCATCTGAAAAAACGCCAGGTAAGCAATTCGATTTTTTCCGTGATCGTTTAATGTTTCCTATTCGTGATAAACGCGGTCGCGTAATTGCTTTTGGTGGCCGTGTAATGCAAGCAGATCAGGGGCCAAAATATTTAAACTCTCCTGAAACACGAATATTCCACAAAGGCTTTGAACTTTATGGCCTTTATGAAGCAAAACAAGCACACAAAAAGCTCGATCATGTACTTATAGTAGAAGGTTATATGGACGTCGTTGCGCTGGCTGAACAAGGCATAGAATACGCAGTTGCCGCACTCGGCACAGCGACAACCAGCGAGCATATGCACACCTTATTTAGAACCACCGACAAAGTTATTTGTTGCTACGACGGTGACCGTGCAGGTAAAGATGCCGCGTGGCGTGCACTGGAAAATGCACTTCCTTACTTAAACGATGGCAAAGCACTGCATTTTGTATTTTTACCCGATGGTGAAGACCCTGATTCACTTGTACAACAAGAAGGTAAAGAAGCTTTTGAGCAACGCCTTGAAAACGCCGATGACTTCACTAAAGTGCTGTTTAATAAACTAAGTAAAGAGATTGATTTAACGCTCGATTCCGGTAAAGCTAAGTTACTCAGTGCAGCACTGCCATTAATTGAAAAGATCCCAAGTGAGTTCTATCAAGAAAATATCTTGGAGCAACTTGGGCGTTTAATTGGTCGCACCCGTGAGCAACTCAATAATCACTTAAAAACACCAAAACAGCAGCAAGCAATTGAACGTAAATTTAAAATTACACCGATGCGCCAAGCGATAGGCATTTTAATTCAGCATCCTAATTTGGCGAAAAGCGTGCCCTACTTGCCTGATTTAGCACAAATGAATATTGCAGGAATCGGCTTATTATTGCGCTTACAACATCAAGCGTTACAAAAAGATGGCATTACCACTGCACAAATTCTTGAATCATTTAGAGATACTGATGACTATGAGCCATTAACTAAGTTGGCTACATGGCAACATCAAATAAATGAAGAGCGTTTAGAGACTGTTTTTCAAAATACTTTTAAATTTATTGAAGATCAGTGTTTAAATTATCGACTAGAGACCCTATTAATAAAAGACAAGACACAGGGCTTAAATAGCGATGAACGACTAGAATGTCATTTGCTAATGACAGCGTTAAAAACGACTAACGGCTAGTCAGATTTGATTTAGGCTGTTATACTGTGCTATTCACTGCGTCACATTATTCTGGTTAGCCTTTGAGCAAACTCCATGATGGCGCCTGTTGTATCAACTTATCAGAGTGGAAGAAACAATCTCTATGGATCCAACTCCTCAGTCACAATTAAAACTTCTGATTCAAAAAGGTAAAGAGCAAGGTTACTTAACTTTTGCAGAAGTTAATGATCACCTTCCACAAGATATTATCGACTCAGATCAAGTAGAAGATATCATTAGCATGATTAATGACATGGGTATCAAGGTTAGCGAAAACGCGCCTGATGCTGATGAATTAATGATGCAAGAAACCACGACAGACGAAGACGCAGCGGAAGCTGCCGCTGCAGCCCTTGCTACTGTAGAAAAAGAAATCGGCCGTACAACAGATCCTGTTCGCATGTACATGCGTGAAATGGGTACTGTTGAACTTCTTACCCGTGAAGGCGAAATTGTTATCGCTAAACGTATTGAAGAAGGCATTAACCAAGTACAGATTTCGGTTGCTGAATACCCAGAAGCGATCACTTACCTACTTGAACAGTGGGATAAGTTTGAAGCAGAGGAGATGCGCCTTAGCGACATTATCTCTGGCTTTTTCGATCCTGATGCAGACGAAGCACCACCAATTGCTGCCACTAACATTGGCTCTGAATTAAGCGAAAAACAGCTTGATGACAGCGACGATGATGATGACAGCGATGATGAAGACGAAGAAGAAGTAGATACAGGTCCAGATCCTGAAGAAGCGCGCATCCATTTCGAAAACTTACGTGACTTATACACTAAAGCACGTGAAACATTCGATAAGAAAGGTCGCTCTCATCCAGAATCTCAAGCCGCTATTTTAGAAATTGGTGAGTTGTTCAGAACCTTTAAACTTGTGCCAAAACAATTTGACCGCATGGTTAATAACATGCGTGAAATGATGGACCGAGTTCGCGTTCAAGAACGTCTTATCATGAAGCATGCAGTACAAGTTTCAAAGCTTCCAAAGAAAACCTTTGTTAAGCACTTTGCAAACAACGAAACTGACACAGCATGGCTTGATATTGAAATTGCAGCTAACGAAAAGCATTCAGCTAAACTTGAAGAAGTGAAGCCTGAAATACTTCGTTGTATTAGCAAACTTTCTTCAATGGAAGAAAGTACTGGCTTAAGCATTGAGCGTATTAAAGATATAAACCGTCGCATGAGTATTGGTGAAGCGAAAGCGCGCCGTGCTAAAAAAGAGATGGTAGAAGCGAACTTACGTCTGGTAATTTCAATCGCTAAAAAATACACCAACCGTGGTTTACAGTTCTTGGATTTAATTCAAGAAGGTAATATTGGTTTGATGAAAGCGGTTGATAAGTTTGAATACCGTCGTGGTTATAAGTTCTCTACTTATGCTACGTGGTGGATCCGCCAAGCAATTACTCGCTCTATTGCTGACCAAGCAAGAACGATCCGTATTCCAGTACATATGATTGAAACGATCAATAAATTGAACCGTATTTCACGTCAAATGTTACAAGAAATGGGTCGTGAGCCAAATCCAGAAGAATTAGCTGAACGCATGATGATGCCTGAGGATAAAATCCGTAAGGTACTTAAGATTGCAAAAGAGCCAATTTCAATGGAAACACCGATTGGTGATGATGAAGATTCGCACTTAGGCGACTTCATTGAAGATACGACTATTGATTCGCCTATCGATTCGGCAACAATGGAGTCTCTTCGTGGCGCAACTAACGATGTGCTCGCTGGCTTAACTGCCCGTGAAGCGAAAGTACTGCGTATGCGTTTTGGTATTGATATGAATACCGACCACACGTTGGAAGAAGTAGGTAAGCAGTTTGATGTAACACGTGAGCGTATTCGTCAAATTGAAGCGAAGGCACTACGTAAATTACGTCACCCTTCTCGCTCTGATTTACTGAAAAGCTTTTTAGACGCTAAATAATCTAGCGTTACATTATGAGTTAACTCAAAAGGCCGCTGTAGCGGCCTTTTTTCTATTTCAAGGAAATAAACATGGCTTGGATCCAAATCCGTATCAATGCCAATGCTGCAACCGCAGATGCAGTTAGTGACTTATTAATGGAAGCTGGTAGTGCTTCTGTTACTTTTATTGATGCTAAAGACACCCCTATTTACGAACCCAAAATTGGCACTGTCGTTTTTTGGGCTGATACCACAGTAATTGGTCTGTTCGAAGCTAATCACGATATGAACGCCGTGGTTGCGTTATTAAAGCGCCATGATGAGCTCAAAGACAATTTAGTTTACAAAATCGAGCAACTCGAAGACAAAGATTGGGAACGTGAGTGGATGGATAACTTCCACCCTATTCAATTTGGCGAAAAACTATGGATTTGCCCTAGCTGGCGCGATATTCCAGATCCAGACGCAGTCAATGTGCTACTTGATCCTGGTCTTGCATTTGGTACTGGCACGCACGCCACCACCGCGCTGTGTTTAAAGTGGCTTGAAAGCCAAGACTTGAGCGGCAAAACGGTAGTCGATTTTGGTTGTGGTTCAGGCATATTAGGCATTGCAGCAATTAAACTAGGTGCAGAGCGCATGATAGGGATAGACATTGATCCGCAAGCGCTAGAAGCAAGCTTAGATAACGCTAACCGTAATGGCGTTGCTGACAAGCTTGAAGTTTATCTACCAGAAAACCAGCCTGAATTTACAGCCGATATTGTTGTGGCAAATATTTTAGCGCAACCTCTGCGTGAGCTTCATAGTGTGATTTTAGGATTATTAAAACCAGGCGGTAAAATTGCCATGTCGGGCATTTTAGAAGAGCAAGCAAAATCGGTTGCCGATATATATGCGCCCTTTATTGAACTTGATGAGATTGCCATTGAAGGCGACTGGACCCGAGTCAGTGGCATTAAAAAAGCATAATAGTGCGTTTTTAAAAGTTTAGAGTATTAACTCAAAAGTCGTTTCTAGAGCCTGTATTTAACAGGCTTTACTATTTTTTTACATAATAAAAAATAAAGACTTTTTATTATAAAAACAACGACCGTTCAAAATTCACACAAATAAACCGCTTCGTCATACGGTTATCAAATGTCAATACGAAAAGAGCAAAAAAAAGTCACTTTTGTTCAATTTATAGCCTTTGATTTTTGCGCAAAAAGCCGTAAACTTAGCGCCCCTTGAAAAGAGGCCTATTGAATATCGTGCGTATCGGTTCATACCAACTTGAGAATAATGTCATTGTCGCGCCTATGGCGGGCATAACAGACAGACCATTTAGACAGTTATGTCGTCGTTTAGGCGCTGGCCTTGCTGTGTCTGAAATGCTGTCGTCTAATCCGAAGGTTTGGAAAACCGAAAAGTCGATGAACCGAATGGATCATTCTGGTGAGTCGGGTATACGTGCGGTGCAAATTGCAGGAGCAGACCCTGAGCTTATGGCACAGGCCGCACAATTCAATGTTGCAAACGGTGCACAGATCATAGATATCAATATGGGGTGCCCAGCAAAAAAAGTGAACAAGAAACTTGCAGGCTCAGCCTTATTACAGTTTCCAGAACTCGTGGAAGAGATTATTGATGCCGTCGTTAATGCGGTTGATATACCTGTAACACTTAAAATCCGTACTGGATGGGATCAGGACAACCGTAATGGTGTAGAGATTGCAAGAATAGCTGAACGTTATGGCATTGCATCACTGGCTGTACATGGGCGCACGCGCGCATGTATGTACAAAGGTGATGCTGAGTACGCCACAATTAGGGATATAAAACGTTCAGTGTCGATACCTGTGGTTGCTAATGGTGATATTACATCACCTGAAAAAGCAAAGCAGGTTTTGGACTATACGGGTGCAGATGCCATCATGATTGGTCGAGCCGCCCAAGGTCGCCCTTGGATATTTAGGGAGATAGACCACTATTTGCGAACTGGTGAACATATGCAGCCACCTGCTATTGCAGAGGTGCGCAGTATTTTAATGGAGCATTTAACCAACCTCCATATGTTTTACGGTGAGCCAATGGGAGCACGAATCGCTCGCAAACATGTATCTTGGTATTTGCAAACCCATGACAGTGACGGTCAGTTTAGGCGAGTATTTAATGCGCTCGACAATTCCGAAGAACAGGTCGTCGCATTAGAGCAATACTTTAAAACACTAGCAGCTAACTAAGAAAGAAAGAGACTTTATAATGTTCGAACAAAACGTGACTTCTCCATTTATCACTAACCCTCATGTTCAGTCACACGAGAAACCGCAGCCATTGCGTGATGCAGTAAAAAAAGCTGTTCACCACTACTTAAAACAGCTTAACGGTCAAGATGTGCAAGACGTTTACGACCTTGTTCTTTCTGAGCTAGAAGCGCCATTGCTTGAAGAAGTAATGACTTACACACGTGGCAACCAGACTCGTGCGGCAATTTTACTAGGTATCAACCGTGGTACTTTACGTAAAAAGCTAAAAAAATACGGTATGAACTAATACCTAAGGTATTGATGCCGTAATTGCTTTACCGCGCTTACTGATTCAATACACTGAGTGTTTTATAAAACACTCTTAAAAAAGCACCTTAGGGTGCTTTTTTTATCTGTAAAATTTATTAACGAAATTGCAAAATGCTCACGCTTTATGGGTCGTTATAAGTCGTTTTTTGAGTCGTAATCAGTTAAAATACGCGCTTCTAAGCTAGCTCATTAACTGAGGAAATCAAACTACAATGGATACACATCGTCCTATACGTCGCGCACTTTTGAGTGTGTCAGACAAAACCGGTATTGTTGAATTTGCCCGTGCACTAGAAGCACAAGGTGTTGAAATACTTTCAACTGGCGGCACTTGTAAACTACTTGCTGATAATGCGATTAAAGTTACCGAAGTATCAGATCACACCGGACACCCTGAGATCATGGATGGTCGCGTAAAAACCCTACACCCAAAAATTCATGGCGGTATTCTTGCTCGTCGTGGCCAAGATGAAGGCGTAATGGCAGATAACAACATTTCTGCTATCGACATCGTTGTAGTTAACTTATACCCCTTTGCGAATACTGTCGCTCAAGAAAACTGCAGCCTTGAAGATGCTATAGAAAACATCGATATTGGCGGCCCAACCATGGTGCGTGCAGCAGCTAAAAATCACAAAGATGTGACGATTGTTGTTAACGCAAACGACTATGACCGTATTATTAGCGAAATGCAAAATAACAACGGCTCAACGACTTACAAAACCCGCTTTGATCTAGCTATTGCCGCTTATGAACATACAGCGCAATACGATGGTATGATTGCTAATTACTTCGGTAAAATGGTTCCTGATTACACAGAGGAAGCGGCTGAAGATACTAAGTTCCCTCGTACTATTAATATGCAATTCACTAAAAAACAAGATATGCGTTACGGTGAAAATTCGCATCAGGATGCCGCGTTTTATGTTGAAAATGACATCTCTGAAGCGTCAGTGGCGACAGCCACTCAACTGCAAGGTAAAGCATTATCGTTTAACAATATTGCCGATACCGATGCCGCACTTGAGTGTGTTAAAGAATTTGATGTACCGGCGTGTGTTATTGTAAAACATGCTAATCCATGTGGTGTTTCAATTGGCGAAAATATCTTAGAAGCATACGATCGCGCCTTTAAAACTGATCCAACGTCAGCGTTTGGCGGCATTATTGCTTTTAACCAAGAACTTGACGCAAAAACTGCACAAGCGATTGTTGAACGTCAATTTGTTGAAGTTATTATTGCGCCAAGCGTGAGTGCAGAAGCCGCTCAAATAGTATCAGCTAAACAAAACGTACGTTTATTAGAGTGTGGTGAGTTCTCTGCTAAAGGCACAGGCCATGACATTAAACGCGTTAATGGCGGCGTTCTAATTCAAGACCGTGATTTAGGTATGGTAACGCAAGGCGACTTAACGGTTGTTTCTAAGCGCCAGCCTTCTGAGCAAGAACTTAAAGACTTACTGTTCTGTTGGAAAGTGGCTAAATTTGTTAAATCAAACGCCATTGTTTATGCCCGCGACGGTATGACCATTGGTGTTGGCGCAGGCCAAATGAGCCGTGTTTACTCAGCTAAAATTGCCGGTATTAAAGCCGCTGATGAAAACCTTGAAGTTAAAGGCTCAGTCATGGCATCAGATGCATTTTTCCCATTCCGTGATGGCATTGATGCTGCAGCCGCAGCAGGTATTACCGCGGTTATTCAACCGGGTGGTTCAATGCGCGATGAAGAAGTAATTGCCGCCGCTGATGAAGCCGGTATGGCAATGGTGTTTACGGGTATGCGCCATTTCCGCCATTAATCGCTTAAAGAGCTAACTGCTTCAGTTAGCTCTTTTTGTTTGCATCAAATTCACGTATTCTGCTTATTCTATAACCATGACTAACAATTATAATGTGAAGGATTAGACGATGAAATTTGCACTAAAATCTCTACTGGTTGCCACACTGTCATTAAGTTCAACAATGGCATTAGCACACAACCATGGCCACGACTCAGCATTAACAAATGCAGTTAAAGCAAGCGAGCGCAGCAGTGAACGCGACCAATACCGCAATCCTGTAGAAACCCTCGAGTTTTTTGGCTTTAAACCAACAATGACTGTGGTAGAAATTGCGCCTGGCGGTGGTTGGTATAGTGAAATTTTAGCGCCAGCATTAAAAGAGCAAGGCACCTATTATGCCGCGCATTTTCCTGCTGATTCATCGGTAGGTTACTACCAACGTTCTCTTGCTGGTTTTAAAGCTAAAATCGCTGAAGATGCCCGCTTTAGTCACGTTAAACTTACTGAGTTTGCTCCTTCTACTCATTTAGATATTGCCCCTGCAAGTAGCGCCGATATGGTACTGACCTTTCGTAATGTCCATAACTGGTTCATGAGTAAAGACAAAGACGCAGCAAGCAATGCATTTAAGTCTTTTTATACAGCACTTAAGCCTGGCGGCACTTTAGGCGTAGTTGAACATCGCCTACCAGAAGAGCAAGCCGATGAAATGCAAAAGTCATCAGGTTATATGAAGCAAAGTGTGGTTATTGCACTTGCTGAACAAGCAGGTTTTGAACTTGAAGCAAAAAGCGATATTAATGCAAACCCTCTTGATACAGCCGATCACCCTAAAGGGGTATGGACCCTTCCACCTAGCCTTAGACTTGGCGAGCAAGATGCCGCTAAATATAAAGCCATAGGTGAAAGCGATCGTATGACGCTGAAATTTAAAAAACCGCTTTAAATAGGATATTCGCCATGAATGTATTAGTCATTGGCAGCGGCGGCCGCGAACACGCACTTGCGTTTAAGGCCGCTCAAAATACAAAAGTAAACACTGTTTATGTTGCTCCAGGTAATGCGGGCACAGCCCTTGAGCCAAAACTTGAGAACGTAGCAATTAACGTTGAAGATCTTGATGGGCTACTTAGCTTTGCACAACAAAATAATGTTGAGCTAACCATTGTTGGTCCAGAAGTGCCGCTAGTATTAGGTGTTGTTGATAAGTTTCGTGAACACGGCTTAGCTATTTTTGGCCCAACAGCAGGTGCAGCCCAGCTTGAAGGGTCTAAATCGTTCACTAAAGACTTTTTAGCACGTCATGCTATCCCAACCGCTGATTACCAAACGTTTGAACAAATCGACCCTGCGCTTGCCTATTTAAAAGAGAAAGGCGCACCGATTGTTATAAAAGCCGATGGTTTAGCGGCAGGTAAAGGCGTGATTGTAGCTATGGATGAACGCGATGCAGAAGAAGCCATTCGCGATATGCTTGCGGGTAATGCCTTTGGTGAAGCTGGCAGCCGCGTTGTCATCGAAGAGTTTTTAGAAGGTGAAGAAGCGTCGTTTATCGTAATGGTTGATGGTGAAAACGTACTGCCATTTGCAACTAGCCAAGATCATAAACGTGCTTACAATGGCGATGCTGGCCCAAATACTGGCGGTATGGGCGCTTATTCTCCGGCACCGGTAGTGACTGATGAAATTCATCAACGCATTATGAATGAAGTGATTTACCCTACGGTAGAAGGTATGGCTAGCGAAGGCCACCCGTACACTGGCTTTTTATATGCAGGCTTAATGATAGATGACACCGGCACACCAAAAGTAATTGAATATAACTGTCGTTTTGGCGACCCTGAAACACAACCTATGATGCTACGTTTGCAATCAGATTTAGTTGAGCTGATTGAAGCTGCTAACCGTGTAGAGCTTGATAAAACTACCATTGAGTTTGATTCACGCGCTGCTGTAGGTGTTGTTTTAGCTGCCAAAGGCTACCCAGATAGCTACCCGAAAGGCGATGCGATTAGTGGCCTGAAAGTAACTTACCCTGAAGGCGAAAAAGTTTTTCACGCAGGGACTAAGCAAGATGGCGATAATGTAGTAACTGCCGGTGGTAGAGTATTATGTGCAACGGCACTAGGTAATACCGTTACACAAGCGCAACAACGTGCCTATAAACTGGTTGATGAAATCAGCTGGGATGGCATGGAATACCGTACAGATATAGCCTATCGTGCAATTGCTCGTGAACAATAATTATTGAGTTTTACTCATTAAACTTTATAAGCGCAGATTATCTGCGCTTTTTACTGCTACACTATAAAAAAACAATCAGGGCACAGGTTAATATTGGAATTTAAAACCTTGCGCTATCATGCGATAGCGGTCGTAATACTTATTTTTATCTTTTTTATTATCAGCACATTGGCAACAAATTTTGTGATGCCATCTCGCTATACCATAGATAAAATAACCCCTGTTTATCTTGATCATGCATATTACATAGACAAGAGTAAAACACAAAGCTTCACAGAAGTAATGAGCAATAAAGCGCAGTTTACACAGCAAAAATTTAACGATATTCCTTGGAGTTTTCAACAGCAAAATTATTGGTTACGCCTTGATTTAGAAAACAAAAGCAGTCAACAAGAAGATGTGGTGGCGCATTTTGATAATCCGATGGTGGATCACCTCACTATATATAGGCTCAATAGTAATAACCAGCTACTCGACACTTATAAGCTTGGTGATAAAGAGCCGCGTCTTACTTTATTTAAGTACAGCGTGCCCCATATTCGCTTTAAACTAGATGGTCAGTCTAAACAACAATTAGTCATAAAAATAGATACCGTGGGGATCAGTAAAACCCCAATTCACTTATATCGCCATACTGTATTTGTTGACTTAGTTCGCTCACAAACAGGCATTTGGGGAATTTTTGCTGGCGTACTATTAATGGCCTCGCTATATAACCTATTACTTTATTTTGGTATTAAAGACCGCGTATATTTAGTTTACATTGGCTACATTATTAGCGCTATTGCATTAATGGGCACCGTGCTGGGGTTTGGCTTTTATTTATGGCCGCTTGAATGGCAGTTATTTATTCACGAAAAAGTCATTGTGGTCAACTACACCATTGCGTTTTTTACCCTCGCCTTTTGCACACTGTTTTTACGTTATCATAAAGACGGTTGCTGGCGCTATAAATTAAGCATCGGCTTATTAAGACTGATGCTAGTTCTAGGGACATTGAGTTTTTTCATTCCTGAAAATATAGCCGCACCGATATTTTTTGTGATTTTAGGCTCGCTCTATATTGTCTGCTTCATTTTAATTTACAACAAATTAAGAAGCGGTTTTCGTTGGGCTAAGTTTTACGTATTTTCGTGGGTGCCACTGATCATTGGCGCAGCTATCCAACCTCTAGAGCTCACAGGCGTTATTTCCTATAGTTTTTCAATACGCCATGCTTTTTTAATGGCCATTTTGTGTGAAATTGTCCTAATGGCAATGGCACTCGCTGATCGGATTCGTTATCAGCGTGAGCAAGCGCTATATCATGCAACACATACCCAGCAAACTAAGCTACTTAATAGCGCTAAACTAAAGTATGCCTTTATGGCACTTAAAGCCCAGCGACGCTCTACCACTTTATGCTTGGTGAAAATACGTCATTTTAACTCTCTAAATACCATTATCACGCCCTCGCAAGGGTATGAGCTAATTAAACATGTTGCTCACGAACTTGAATGCCAATTAAGCTTTGAACGAGAGTTTTTTCATCTCAACAATGGTATTAATCAGCCAGCTAAAATTGCTGATTTAGGCAGTGGCGTATTTGCCTGTATTTCCACTAAAAACCAGAGTCAGCATACGCTCGAAGAATTACTCAAACAGATCTTAAATAAGTTACCAAAAACATATCAAATTAAAGGTCTAGACTTACAACTTAATTACAGTGTTGGCATTAGTGGTTACGGTAAACGTGATGATTTTGAGTTTTGGTTAAAACGAGGCTATTTAGCATTACACGACGCTAAACATAACCTAAGCAAAGTAAGCTCATCACTTGCGCATGATAACCTTACCATGGACGTTGCTCTTGCAGCCAAGCTACAGCAAGCGATAAGAGAGGATCAACTTGCCCTTTATTATCAACCACAAGTGAGCTTAGAGGAGTGCAGTATACACGGCGCGGAAGCCCTACTACGCTGGCCAGATGCTGACTTTAAAAATATTTCGATAGAAAAGCTAATTATACTCGCCGAACACACTGGTATTATTAATGAATTAACAATTTGGGTTATTGAACAAGCCTGTAAAGACATTGCAAAGCTGGCATCCGATGGCATAAGCAATCATAGTATTAGTATTAATTTAAGTGCAAAGAATCTAGCCATTACTAATTTGACCGAAAAAGTAGAGAATATTTTGATTAAGTATCAGGTTGCTCCTCACTTATTAAAGTTTGAACTGACTGAGTCTGCTTTTGTCGAAAATCAAGATGCATTAGTCACCTTAGTTGATGAGCTTGCTACTTTGGGCGTTAAAGTAGTACTAGACGACTTTGGCACTGGTTATTCATCGCTTAGCTACTTGGTTAACTATCACTTTAGCGAACTTAAAGTAGATAAGTCATTCGTGTTTGATTTAACTGATAACCGTGCGCATCAGGTTATTGTGCAAACAGCCATAGATATGGCACATAATCTGGGCCTAACTATCACGATTGAGGGCGTAGAGACTCAAGAGGTTCATCAGCTACTTACAACTATGAACGCCGACCGTACTCAAGGCTACCTGTATGCCAAAGCACTCTCTTATGATAATTATTTAGACTTCTTAAAAAGCCAATACAGCCTAAAAATGTTAAACTCCCCTTTTTAACATCTTTGGGGCCAAGAAAAGATGCAAGGTACACTGCGTAAATTAAAGTCGAGCTTAACAGAGCCGGTTCAATACCACCTACCTATAGGTGATAAACTGGTTGATTTAAATGCCTTAATTGGCAAACAGCTGACCCTTACTTTTAGTGGCACAATTTTGTGCTCTAACTGTGGTAAAAAAACCAAAAAAAGCTATTCTCAAGGGCACTGCTTTGTGTGTATGCGCAAACTTGCCAGTTGCGATATGTGTATCATGAAACCGGAAACCTGCCATTACGACCAAGGCACCTGTCGCGAGCCAGAGTGGGGCGAAGAAAATTGCATGATCCCGCATTATGTTTACCTAGCAAATACCTCAGGATTAAAAGTAGGTATTACTCGCCATACACAAATTCCTACCCGTTGGATTGACCAAGGGGCAACCCAAGCCTTACCTATTTTTAAAGTGCAGACTCGTTTGCAATCGGGCTTAGTTGAAGTAGCGCTGGCACAATTTATTGCTGATAAAACCAATTGGCGTAATATGCTTAAAGGACAAAATGACACGCTTGATTTAAAAGCAGCAGCCGCCGAACTTATTCCACAAATAAGCGAAAAGCTTACAGAGCTGAGTGAGCTGTTTGGCGCAACCGCCATTGAACAACTTGATGAAGACGTAGTAAACCTTGATTTTCCAGTTAGTGAATACCCAACTAAAATTAGCTCATTTAACTTTGATAAAAACCCTGTTGTTAGCGGTATTTTACAAGGTATAAAAGGTCAGTACTTAATTTTTGATAGCGGTGTGATTAATATTCGAAAATTCACCTCTTATGAAGTGAGCGTAGACTCAGAATAACCTTTTGCTGCTTGGTTATAAAATGCTATCCATTGCTGTCGTGTTAATGGATAGCAATAATGGTAACCCTGAATAATATTGCAGCCTATCGTTGCTAAGTGTGTCTCTTGCGAGGCATGCTCAACTCCCTCAGCAACCACATCCAACCCTAAACTTGTCGCCATGGCTATAATAGCCGCTACAATTTGGCTATTGCCGTATTCATCAGGAATTTTAGCAATAAAACTGGCATCAATTTTTAACGTGTTAAAGGGCAGTTTGGTTAAATAGCTTAATGCCGAATACCCCGTGCCAAAATCATCAAGCGCAATATGTACACCTAACGTTTTAAGCTGTTGTAACTGTTCTTTTGCCTGTGAAAAAGAACCTATAAAGCTACTTTCGGTCAGCTCTATTTCAAGTAAACTCCCAGGTAATTGATAGCGATTAAGCATGGCCTTAATGTTATCAGCTAACTTACCTTGGCTTAGGTGGCAAGCAGATACATTAATCGCTAAACGTCCGGGGTTCATTCCTTGTGCTTGCCAAAGAGTTAACTCCTTACCGGCTTGGTTAATAACCCATAAATCGAGACGAACAACTAAACCTAACTCTTCAGCAAGCGGAATAAACTGCGCTGGCGAAATAGTGCCTAAATCAGGGTCTTGCCAACGTAGTAGTGCTTCAGCCCCCATAATCGCCCCTGTTTTTAAACACCGTTTAGGCTGAAAATAAAGCTCAAACTCATCATTTTCAAGCGCATGTTGAAAGCGGCTCATCATCGCTAAGCGCTCAAGGGAGCGGGCATTCATTGAGGGTTGAAACAACTGAAACGAATTACGCCCCACATCTTTTGAGCGATACATGGCAATATCAGCATGCTTTAATAATGTTTCACTGTCTAAGCCATCATCTGGATAAACCGCTGCACCTATAGAGGCAGTAACACCCACTTCAAATCCTTCCAATTTAAAGGGGGTATTTAAGTGATTTAAAATACCCTCTGCAAGTCTGATAACAGCTGCCACGCTTTCAACCTCACACAAAACAATAAACTCATCTCCCCCTAATCGTGCCAGTGTATCCCCCTCATTAAGGGTGTTAATAATGCGCTCAGAGACTAATTTTAATAAGGTATCACCGGCGTTATGGCCCAAGCTGTCATTTACCTCTTTAAAACGGTCAAGGTCAATAAACATTACCGCTAGCATTTGTTTATCTCTGTGAGCAGAGGCCAGTGCCATAGAGAGCCTATCGTTAAATAAGCGCCGATTAGGTAAGCCGGTTAGCTCATCAAAGTATGCTAGCTGCACTACTTTTTCTTCTGCACTCTTTCGCTCTGTTATGTCACTAAAAATAGCGGCATAAGTAACATCACTATGACTTGGCTCTTTTATTTCTATAATACTGAGCCACTCAATATAAATATCGCCAGATTTTTTACGGTTATGAATCTCCCCCTGCCATACGCCTGTTTTAGTCAGTGAATCCCACATTTTTATATAAAAGTTTTTATCATGACGTCCTGAACTCAACATATTAGGCCGCTTTCCTATCACCTCATATTCTTTGTAGCCGGTTAAATGAGTAAATGCAGGATTTACTTGCATAATCACCCCATTCGAGTCGGTGATCATGATGCCATCTAGGGAGGAGTCGATAATTTTATTGGCTAAAAATAAATTACGCTGTGAGTGCTGCAGTGCAATATCACGCTGCTGAAGTACCTTTTCAAGCTCACAACAATAAGCGGTTTCAATTTCATTAATTAAGTTTTCAAGTGATAATACGCCGTTAATTTGATTATTTTCGCTTACCACTAAATGCCGAATATTACTTTCAGACATCAACCTGTAAGCATCAAAAAGGCTGTCTTGAGGGCTTATTTTATAAAGAGGACGGCTCGCTAAATCCCAACAAACAAGATGGTTATGCTGCTCGGTGATCAGTTTGAGTAAATCACGTTGGGTAATAATGCCATGGACATTTTCATCTTCATTAAATACTAAAACAACTTTCTCGGCGTATTCGCGCATTAAGTTAACCGCGTCATTAATTGCTAATGAGCTGGGGACTACCCTAATATTTTTATTATATTGCTCGTTTATCGGTCTAAATTGCAGGTAATGCTCTAATCCTTGATTACTCACAATATCAGTAATACTAATCACCCCGCTTGGGTTATTATTCGCATCGGTTACCAGTAAGTGTCTTACGCCATGCTTATTAAACACCATGGCGGTATCGGTTAATAATTGCTGGCTGGGTACACTCAATACCGGGCTCGACATCACTTTCTCAATCATTACCTGTCTAAGAGTCTGATCAGAAAAGTTAAGCGTTAAGCAATCAGTTTCAGTCCACACCCCCACTATTTGCTGCTGATGTTTAACAAAAATAGCACTAACATTGTGCACACGCATTAGTTTCACCGCTTCAATTAAAGGGGTATCCTTGGTACAGGCGATCACCTTATTGGTAAAAACATCGCATACTTTTTGATAGCGGCTAGTGTGGGGCATTGCTTTTACTTCCAAAATTAAACCAATGCACGATTATAAATTATTCAGTAAATGACAATTTGATTTAGGACAATATATGAGCATCAGTTACCCATTAATTATTATTTATAATAATGAGATTGAGCTATTAGAGCATGCAGATGAGTTACATGATTTTATTTATACTATGGACGTGAATGAGCAGAAAAACGTGGTTATTTTAGATAAGGTAAGTGGCTATCAAGGTTTAAATGGCGATGCGCATAATGCACTCAGTGCAATACAATTAGCGCAATTGGTAAAGGAATATTTAGCAAAAGAAGGACAATGTTGCCTCAGTAAAATAGAGCAGCTTACTCCTGATCAGGCATTTATGTTACTCGCCGAAATCAACTAAGGCTTTAACGTGTGCAATCGCGCTGCGCCCGAGGGCAGACAGTGAGTATCCTCCCTCTAGGTAAGAGATAATTCCTAAGCAATCATGTTGTTGGCTAAATAGCGCTAACTGCTCAGTAAGCCATATATAATCACTTTCGACAAACTTTAAACTGGCCATATCATCTTCAAGGTGCGCATCAAATCCTGCACTTATAAAAAGTAGCTCAGGCTCAAATTCTGTTAATTTTGGTAGCCACTGCTGCTCATAAAGCGCTTTTAAATCAGTACCATCACTAGCAATAGGCAAAGGTGAATTTACCAACGTGGCGTTATTTTTAATGGCGGTATTTGGATAAAATGGATATTGAAATAACGAGCACAGCAACACATTTTCATCATCCATAAAAATATCTTGCGTGCCATTGCCATGGTGTACATCAAAATCGATAATGGCAATACGTTTAACCCCTTTGCTTTGTGCATATTTAACCGCAATCGCAAGGTTGTTAAACACACAAAAACCAGAAGAGCTATCTCGGTTAGCGTGATGTCCTGGCGGGCGCACTGAGCAAAATGCAGCATCCAATTTACCCTCTAAAACCTCATCAACAGCGAGTAACCCTGCACCTACTGCACGCTCAATTGCTTTCAATGAATCGGGGCATAACCAGGTATCGCCGTCCAAATCGCTAAGCCCTTCGGTTGGGATCATACTTTCTACATGCTTGATGTGTTGTTCACTATGCGCCAATAAATAGTGCTCACGCGAGGCCTTAGGCGCTTGTTTTTGCTCAATAGCGACATCCAGCCCACTTGCAAGTAGACGGTCGTTTATCGCATCCAAACGCTCAGGGCACTCTGGATGATCGTCAATCATTTTATGTTTACGGCAGTGGGGGTGAGAAATAATCGCAGTGCGCATAGCTAACTCCAAAAATAAGTTGCTTAACGAGTATAACAAAGCCACCTGAGGGTGGCTTTGCGACTTTGGTTGATACTAAACGACTATTTAACCAAGGTTCTGGTTATTTAGCTTTTAAGTCAAGATTTCTAAAATCAAAGCTAAAATCGGTCACCTGCGTTGAAACTGCGTTCATTTTCGCTGATTCTACACGGTTATCTGCACTCATAGAAAAACGAATAAAGGCATCTGCCTCTAATAGCTTTTCATCCCATTTAACAATAAAGGTATTACCTGTGTAATGCTCCAACTCACCTTTGAGGCGCTTTGTATGGGTAAAATCAATGCGTAATTTACCATCTAACTCTTCAATTATTACATCGCCATACCAATCATCATGCAAAGTTCCGGTGTAATTAATGGTTGGCAATGCCGGCTGGATATCTGCAGGCACTGATGGAGCCGCGTTAGCATAGGCTTTTTCTTTACCTGCAAAGTGCTTTTTAGCTAAATCTTCAACCCAGTCTTTATCTTCAAGCTCTAGTACATCTTCAAGTACTTCATGAGTCACCGCCGATAATGCAGAAAACGCTTGTTGGTTGCTTAATATCACAATTCCCACATTTTTCTCTGGCAAAAGAGTAACCTGCGAGACCATACCTAAAATACCACCACCATGTGCCAGCTTCTTAACGCCGTGGTAATCTTCTATACTCCAGCCCAACCCATAACCTCTAAATTGTTGATGGTACGCTTCATAAGCACTTTTGGATGCTAGTGAGGTAATATGTGGGTGCCACATTTGTGCTTGCTGCTTTTCACTAAATAGCTGCTCGCCATTAGGCATTTTGCCACCAGCAAGTTGAGTACGTAGCCATTGGCTCATATCATTTACGCTTGATGCAATGGCTCCTGCGCCTCTGAAGTCTTCAAGGTAATTAACAAAAAAGGGATGCAATTTACCGTCCATTGGGATGTGCCCAATTGCCCAGTTTTTGTTATTTTTAGCGATACGCGAAAAGCCAGCCCGTGAGTTGCTCATATTGAGCGGCTGTAAAATATTTTTTTCAGTGTAGTCGTTCCAGCTCATCCCCGATATACGGGCAACAACTTCACCAGCGGTAACAAACATTAGATTGTTGTAAGCATATTGGCTACGAAAACTGCTCGCAGGTTTTAAATATTTCAGCCCCGATAAAATATCGGCTACCGATTTATCAGTACTTGGCCAAATCATTAAATCGCCTTGACCAAGCCCTAACCCACTGCGATGGCTTAGCAAATCGCGAATTCGCATTTCACGGGTAACGTATGGGTCATGCAATCTAAATTCGGGTAGGTGATCAATTACGCGATCATCCCAGCTTAATTTGCCTTCATCCACCAGCTTAGCCAGTGCTGCACTGGTAAATGCCTTGGTATTTGAAGCAATGCCAAATAAAGTGTCTTTATTCACCTTGCTATTAGTATTGAGGTTGGCAACACCAAAGCCTTTAGCAAATACTACTTTGTCATTTTCAACAATAGCAACGGCCATTCCGGGTACATCAAACCGCGTCATTGAAGCGTTGATCACCTCTGAAATTTTATCGGTATCAACCGCTGCAGAGCTCGTGAACGTCCAGCCAACCAATAATGCGGCTGTGGCTAATTTTGTTAGTTTCATAGTGTTACCTTAGGTTATTATTTTTGTTTAATCTTGATGAACCGCAAATTCTATGTCGGCGCGCGCTTTATTCGTATCTTGCTTACTAGGATAAGCTAAAATACGTTGACTATAATGCTCTGGCACACCGGCCTCAAGCGCACCACGATATACATGCTGCACGTACCAGTCATAAGGTAGCAGTGTGTCGTCATGTGTGTTTGCTATGTAGCAGTGCACATTAATGTCATCGTCATCTAAAAGGCTCACGGTTAAATCAACACAGTCGTAATTAGGGCCTTCAATTTTATCTAAGATCTCTTTTTCGGCCTCATTAAGCTGATACACTACCCCATATACAACTGCATCGGGTTCGTTGGTGGGCACAATAGTGCATTTACCTGAACCATCAGCAAAGGCCATATTAAAGGTTAACTTATAGCCTTTTAAAAGCGCCGTACCCACACGTTTTGCGTTAGGTAAACGTGCCAATAAACGATTAGATGACATATTGGAGCCAAACGAAAAATTATATAACGCCATACTATTCCTTAGGGTCTATCAAATAACAACTCGCACAGCCAGTGCGATTAAAATAATGCCAATGCCACGATCGAACCAATAGCCACTTTGTTGAAAAAAGTTTCGCACCCGTGCTTTTGATAACAATAGCGACAAAATAGAAAACCAAGCCCAGGTAGCAAGCGCCATATAAACACCATACCCCACTTGCACTATTACTGGTGTTGTAGGGCTAATCACCAAGGTAAACAAAGACATAAAAAATAGCGTAGCCTTAGGATTTAATGCATTGGTAAAAAAACCACGGCGAAACGCAAGCCATGGTGACTCAGGTACAAGGATGGGTTTTGCAGTCTGTTCTGATGAGGTGTTTGAAGGTTTAGCAGCGCGTAGCGCCTGCACACCTAAATACGCTAAATACGCGCCCGCTATATATTTAAGTGCCATAAACAGCGAAGGCGATTGAGTTAACACCAACGCGACTCCCAACACACAATAAGCTATGTGTAATAAAATAGCTGCGCCTACACCTGCACTGGTCCACAGCGCATTATGCCTGCCGTACTGTACACTTTGCTTAAGTACCACAGCAAAGTCCGGCCCGGGACTCGCCACTGCAAAAAAGTGAGCAATGGCAATTAATAAAAACTCATCGATATAGATCATGATTAACTGGCTTGCTCTGGCGAAAAAGCCAACAACAATGGATTAGCCGACTGGTTAACCAACGTTTTTATTTCTTTTTGCGCTTTTTTAAATTGGCCTCTTAAATGCGGTTTTAAATGTTTTTTAGAGTGTTTATCTTGCTTAAAGTAGCTTACTAACGCATGCATAAATACAGTATGGGTTTCACTGAGCGTGGCTTCGCGATTGGCATATGGGTTGTAACATGAGCCACAACCGCCTTTAAACTGGTACACGGTATTGCTCATCATCACCCCAAAACCTAAAAAGCACGCTAAAGCATCCGTTGCTTGAGGTAAGAACTCTTTACCACCTGGAGGTAATACGCCTACATGATGAATTAAAATGGTAGCAAGAGTACCTGCAAAGCTAGCTACTAAATCTTGTGGCTGATTAATTTGGTTGGGGTTAAACGACACATTAATTGCATGGCTTGGTGGCACCATTAAATGGCAGTGCTCACCACGTAGATGCTCACTAAATTCAAAATGTGGAAACACCTGAGGTTGTAATTGTTGCGGTGCAACAAGTGTTATAGGCCACTCATCCATACCAGCATAATGTTTAACACGCGCAAATACTTTACTGGCCATTTCTTCAATGCTTGAAACCGAATCAGGAAAAAACTCGACCGTTGGCAAAATAATTTGGCTGTGCTTAGTAAAAAAATTCAGGTCAAAGTTTTCTGCTGCCCAAATAAAGGTATCAACTAGCCACTGTTGTTCTTGTTCTGCCAATAAGGGCTTTGATTTAAATAGGGTTAACATAAACTATTCTTGCCCCTTCGCCCATTGCCATGCTTGTGTATTGTATAAAGGCACCGTAGAAAGCGCGTGATGATGACTGCCCGTAGATTCTTTCGTTGAGTACGATAAATACAATAACGTATGGGTTTTAGCATCATAAATGCGACGAACTTTTAACGACTTAAACAAAATACTCTTAGATGATTTAAACACGACTTCACCCGACTTACTACGGTCAATAGACTGTAATTGGTCTGCGGTAATTGGCCCTGTTTGGCGACAAGCAATCGACATATCTGATGGGTCTGAAAAGTCTAGATTAGCCTCAATGTGACTAATATGACAAGTAACCCCAGTCACTAGCGGGTCTTGCTGTGAGTTAACCACCACATCTTTAGTGGTAAACAGCCCTAAACTCACTGAAGCAACATCATCAGAACACCCTGTAAGCCCTGCTAAACACGCAATTAGACTACCCATTTTGAGATACTTCATAGCAAGTCCTTCGTTCATAATAAAATTAAGTTATGCCTTATACTAAACGCTTTCACTGCGATAAAACAAATTTTATAAGCAATAAAAAAGGCACGCCCGAAGGTGTGCCTTTGCAAACAAATACAGCTAAAAATAATTAAAACCTATATTGTGCACCTAGATAAACATAACGACCGGCACCGCCGCCGTAGCCACTATAAAAGTTACCTCGGCCACTTGGATAAAATGCCCCTTTGTCGTCAAATACATTATTAATCCCACCAAATACACGTAAGTCACTCTTATCTGTCAGTGCCATAGTGTAAGACGCTGATAAACTATGCTTTAAAAATGAGCCATAGTTTTGATATGCCAGTGGCTCAGGGTTAGCAATACAACCGGCATCGCCCGTAGCACAGCGTTCTTCATTTGCAGCAACATATTCAAGGTAATCTTTCTCATCTTCTTGGCTTGCTTTAAAAGCACCTACGTAATTTGTACGCCAGCGGATACGTAAGTCATCCATTTTCCATACAATCGACATAGCGGCTTTATCTTTTGAACGGCCATAACCTGCATACTGAGAAGTCACACTAGAACCATCTAACCCTTCATAGGTTTGTGAGTTTTCAATAATGTGATTGTAATCAAGCTTAAATGACAGGTTACCATAGCTGCCTATGTCATATTTGTAAGTTGCAACTACATCGTAACCGCGCGCTGTTAACTCATCTAAGTTATATTCACGCTGTAGTATTTTTACAATGTTACCTTCGTCGTTACGGGTAATATCGTTACAGTATTCGTTATCACTACCCCATGACGCTTCTGAGTCATAACATTCACGCATGATGTTTTCGTTACTTATTTCATCAATTGCATCAACAATGGCAATGTCGTAGTAATCAACCGCTAAGTTAAAGCCATCTAAAAACTCAGGTGAAACAGTAATACCAAAGGTATAGGTATCGGCTGTTTCTTCTTTTAAGTTTGGATTACCCGTATTTGGTGAATAGTTATTGTCTTCACTATCAAATTCAAAGTCAGGATCATCAGCCAGCTTTTGTGCCAAGGTTGGCTCTAAACGGCAGTTATCGTGCCCTGGGTTTGTTGATGTTGCCGTTAAGCCATCACAAATATCATCAAATGAATCAAAATCGCCACGAGGAGGTGACAATAGCTCTGTAATAGTTGGGGCACGCTGTGCACGCGCATAGTTAGCACGTAGCATGTATCCATCAATTGGCTGCCACAATAATCCTAACTTATAACTGGCTACGGTGCTGATATTATCAATACTGTAATTTGCTAAACGCAACGATGTTTCTGCCGATAAGCTTTTAGCAAATGGCACATCTTTAAGTAGTGGCACTGCAAGCTCTGCAAACGCTTCATATACTTCTACTTCACCATAAAAAGAAGGCACAACGTTAAACGTAATACCGCCCGCTTTCATATCATCACTGGTATCTAAGCTTTGCGAGTCTTTACGATACTCTGCACCAAATACTGCAGACACATTACCGGCTGGCAATTCATATAAGTCACCGGTGATATAACCCATTACCGTGTACTGTTGAATCTCAGTATCAATAATTGGATTTGTACGGATCCAGTCAGCCATGTCAGGGGTAATAGACCCTTCACCAAATAAATTAAGCGGGACACATCCTTGCGCTCGCGCTTCGGCGTCTTTACATTGAATAGTGCCATCGGCTAATTTTTCAGCTTGCAGAGCTTGGTTAACACGTACCGTGTTTAGCTCGTTACTGCGGATTTGATGCTGTTTAAATTGACCATATCCGGCAGAAATATCCCAATCCCATGTATCATCAAACATCATACCTTGCAGGCCAGCCCAGGTACGAATAGTCGTACGGTCGTTATCGGTGCTGATATTACCTACTTCACCAAAACGACGATCCCAATAAATACGGTCTTTGTATGGGTTACTGTCAATAATTTCTTGTGGCACATATGGGTTATCAATAGGAATATAACCTGGCGCAATATCATCGATAGGATCCCCTGTCACTGGGTCGTAGCGAGGTACGTAAGCCCCTTCGTATTCATCTTCTGGTGACTTATCGTTGAACGAGCCACTCTTACTGTATTGAATTTGGAAATAACTCATGATGTCGTCTGTTACATCATAATCGACTTTTATTGCAGTCGAAAAGTTATCACTCGGCACATCAAGCATGACGTATTGCTGTGAATTAATACCATAAATTTCTTCATTGCCTTTCCAATCATCACGTAGCGTTTGACCGTCGTACCAAAACTGAGTGTCGTTATTATTATTCTCTAAAAATACACCACCTAAGGTACCATCGCTTTTGCTTGCCCAATCAGCTTGTGTAATACCACTCATACACTGATAGCCATCGGCGGTGTACATTTGATTACACATCAGCTCATCATCGTAACTATGCGCCGCTTCTATTTGCGCTCGGTCGCGATCGTAAAAGGTCATACCAAAATCACGGTCCCAGTTTGAGCTGACAAATACATAACCGCGATCATCAGCAAATGACGTTCCGTAGTTTAAATCAAGCGTAAATTCGCGACCGCCACCATCTGTTGTTTCACCGCCACGGGCTTGAAATTCAAAACCTTCTTTTTTTGACTGGGTAATAATATTAACAACACCGGCTACCGCATCGGCACCATAAGTGGCCGACGCACCACCACTAATAATTTCAACGCGTTCTACCATACCACTAGGAATGGTATTTAAACTGACATAATTACCGCCGTAACTATTAGAGACAACACGGCGGCCATCAATCAATGTCAACGTTCTATTAGCGCCTAAGTCACGAAGCTGGACTGTTGATAAACCAGTACCCGAAATGCTTGATTGGCTGGTTGTGTTGCCAATACTTTGGCTCAGTGCAGGCATATTATCGATTAATACATCTGAAAGATTGCCTAAGCCTGTATCCTGAATTGATGCTCTGTCCATGGTAACCAGCGGAGTTGTGACCGAAAAACTATCACGCTTTAAACGCGAGCCTGTTACTGTTATTTTCTCTGGTACTTCTTGTACCACTTCTTCGCTTGCCTTAGCAGTTGATTGACGATCAATTGCCTCGTCATTTGCTATTGCATGCCCAGATAGACTCGCTGTTATAGCCAAAGCTAAAGCGCATTTTTTGGTTGATATTTTACTCACAGACTTCCCTCATTTTTTATTATCCCATTAGTAGCTTTTTTATTAACTTTTTAGTTATTAAATCTGTTTTGTACTAATTGGTTTGTTTTACTAATAACAGGTTGTAAGTAATCGTGAATAAAAGCACAATGAGAGGTGTCTCGTTTATATCCCTATTTTACATCTATTTAATATCTATTTATTTATAATCATGGACTTATATTTATTGTGTTAGAATGTTGTAAAATTGAATATTAACTAATTATCGTGTTACTTTGCATTAAACAACACGTACAAACATCGCTAATAACTCATACTAGGAAGAGGTTTAAATACACATACTATGAATACTCAACAGCCTTTTTCAATTGGAAATTGCCAAATATCGGCGTTTGAAAATAAGCTGTTTTGTGCTGATAAAGCCTGTATTTTACAACCTAAATTTATAGAGCTGCTGACCTACTTAGTAGCGTGTTATCCAAATGCGGTGAGTCGCGAACAACTAATCGAAAACGTATGGGATGGTAATCAATATGTGGGTGAGAAAGCGCTCACTAATGCCATATGGCACCTTCGTAAAAGCTTTAAAGAGCTTGACCCCGACAACACCTACATAGAAACACTGCGTAAAACAGGTTATCGCTTAGTGCAAAAACCAATAATGCCAAACGCGCAGAACAGTATTAATACATCCTCTACTCGCCCTAAATATATTTTCGCTGTAGTCATGGCTATCGTGGTCTTGTTATTCGCTGGAGTCTGGGGTTACAACGCTTTTAGCGATGAAAATAAGCCACTTGCGCTATCGCAACAAGCAGAGCGCTTATACGATCATGTTGAAACCATTACTACCAGCCCTGGACGAGAGCTATTCCCTGCTATATCCAGCGACAGTCACTTTTTAGCATATTCTTGGCGCCGCCCTGGTCATAAAGCAAATTTATACTTACGTGATTTACATTTACCCGAACAAGCTGCAATAGCACTTACCGACACCCCATTCATTGAAGGGCGAGCGGTATTTAGCTCTGACTTAACCTCTATTTATTATTATCGCCGTATATCTGGTCAAGGCTGTGAGGTTATTCAGCAAAATATTGCCTCGGGAAATACCACTATTTTAGGGAAGTGTGGTAACAAAGCGAGTACCGATATAGACATAAATGCCCTAGGCACTAAACTGGTTTATATTAGTGAAGATGATGAAAATAATCTGACTCAACTTAACCTTGTTGATTTAACCTCATCGCCATACACAATTACTCAAATACCTTGTATTTCAGCATGCCAATATAACGATGAGTCGGTTGTGTTCTCCCCAGATGCAACTCAACTTGTAGTATCTCGTAACTTACCAACGGGGTTTGAAGAATTATTTTTAATCGATATAAAAACAGGCAATGCAAAGCAGTTAACTACTGGGTTTATTGATATGAGAGGCGTTGATTGGCACCCCTCTAAGGCGCAACTCGTTTTTTCTGGTGTAAAAAAAGGTAAACGCCAAGGGTACTTTTACAACCTTAAAACACAACAAATGATCAATGCCCGCATAGATGGCTTAAGCTACCCAGAATTTGCCAGTGATGGCAGTTTGTATTTTCATCAGTGGAATATAGACTCGGCTTTAATGCGTTTAGAGGTTAATAATGCGGTCGCAAGCTCTCCTTTCCCAGTATTATCGAGCCATTTTAGTACCCGCTTTCCTAATTACAATAAAACCAGAAACAAACTCGCGTTTGTCTCTAATGAGTCGGGCTCAATGGAATTGTGGACCGCAAAAAAAGACGGTACATCTCGAAAGCAGCTCACTAATCTCAATGCCAATATTTACCACCCAGTATGGTCGCCTGATGGTGATTATATTGCTTTTGTTGCCTCGCACCCTAGTGGTCATGCGTTATACCTGTATGACTTTAATAAACAAACCAGTGAATTATTACCTACGGGCTTTAGCGATCATGGTAAACCGAGCTGGGCTGCAGACAGTAAAAGCGTATTAGTCTCTGATGATCAGCACGTGTATCGCTTCGATTTAAATGGTAATAAACTCGAACAAGCCATAGATTCACCAACATTATATGCTTATGAAAACAAGCAAGGCGCTTTAGTTTTTGCCAACCAAGCAACTAATCAATTATGGATAAAAGCTCCTGATAGCCAAACTGAGCAACCACTGGTTAGCGAAATTAATTTATCTAATCATAATTCGTGGTACTTTTTTGAAGGCGACACCTTAGCGACATCGCGTATTTACTATTTTAATGTAAAACAAGGTGATTACCGTTTGAGTTATTACGACTTTTCAACCAAAAGCCATCATGACGTTATACGCCTTCCCGAACGCGCATTTAGTCGTACCTCTGGCTTAACCTATATTTCAAATACCAACTGGCTGGTATACTCTTCGTATAAGTCACCACAAATTGACATAAAACGTATCAACCAAAAATATTTGCCCTAAAAGCAACAGCCTGAACTATGCTAAGCCAAATTTTTAAAAATTAAGCTCTATAGGGTTAGCGTGTACAAACCCGTTTGGTATAATTAAACAAACCAATCTAAAGAGGATACGCTAAATGCCACACATTATTATTGAACACTCAGAAGATCTGCCTTTATTACCTCAGGTTCTAGTGGAAAAAATCCACACAACAACATTTGAAAGTGGCTTATTTGATTTAGAAACAATAAAAACTCGTGCTATTGCGTATCAACATTACCAATTAGGTGTGGGTAAAGAAGGGTTTATTCATATTGCTGTACATATTATGGCTGGGCGCTCTATTGAGCAAAAGCAAAAGCTAAGTGAGCAGTTACTAGCGTGCCTACAAACATATTGCAGAGCCTCTGATAGCTTAAGCGTTAATATTTACGAAATGAATCACGAGATTTATCGTAAAAATTAACGGCTATTAAAACATCATAGTTATAGGCAAGTGCTCTATAACTATGATGGTATCCCCGCTCTGCTAATTTTTATAAAACCGCGGTTAAAGCGTAAACTTACCTAGTAAATCCCTTAAAATATTCGACTCTTTATTTAAACCATTACAAAGCTGCTCTGACTTTTTCATATTTTCTTTGGTTTGCTCTGCCGAGTCGGAGATCATTACAATATTTTGGCTAATTTCTGAGGTTGCTAACGTTTGCTCTCGCGTTGCTGTAGCCACTGAGTTATTTAACTCGCTTAACAGTACAATTTCCTGTGAAATACCATTTAATGTATGGCCTGTTTCTTTTAATCGTTCGGCATTTTCTAAAGTGTTTTTGCTGCCCAATTCAATCGCAGTTACCGTGCTTGAAGCTTTAGCATTTAACGAAGCAATCATCTCATTAATTTGCTCTGTAGACTCCGCAGTACGCTGTGCAAGCGTTCTCACTTCATCAGCAACTACTGCAAAGCCACGCCCTTGCTCTCCAGCTCTCGCCGCTTCAATTGCCGCATTTAACGCCAATAAGTTAGTTTGCTCAGAAATCCCTTTAATGACATCCAATACATGAGAAATTGATTTAATCTCTGTCGAGAGCTCTAACACCGAAGCCACAGAATTGGCCATCGATGCTTCTAACTGTTCCATTTGTTTAATTGTGCTTTGCACAAAACCAACGCCTTTATGCGTCGTTTCTTCGGTTTTAGTCGCAATATCTGCCGCATTGCTGGCACTGCCAGAAATATCCTGAACCGTAACTTCCATCTCATTAACCGCTGCCGCCACCGTTTGTGTACTCGATGACTGTACCTCAGCTAAATTAGCTGCTCCTTGTACTTGCTCAAGTACATCTTGGGAAATACCTTTAACATGAATTGCCGACTCAGAAACCTGTTTAAACATATAATGTAACTGCTCTAAAAACAGATTAAACTTAATCGCCAAGTCTGAAATTTCATTATTATCGTCAGTAGGAAGTCGCGCTGTTAAATCGCCATCTTTTTCTGTTAACGCATTCACTGCTGAAGTAATGTTTTCGATTGGCCTAAATATTTGCCCTACCAACACGCGTGCTGACGCTAAACCGACAAGAGCAATAATTACACCAAAAATGATATTAGTATTAATAGCACTATTAATTGGGCCATATAATTGCTCTTGGGGAATTTCAGCAACTAGATGCCAACCTAATGAGTTTACAGGCGTACTTGATACAACATAGTCATCACCATCAATTACTTTACTTTGAATTGCCCCATTTTTAATCGGCGTCAAGTCAACAGATTGCCCTATTTTAGTTTTATTACCATGCAGCATAATCTCGCCACTACCAGAGACCAAATAAACAATGCCGCCCTCACCTATCCTATATTCACTTATGAGATCCACCATAGAATCGAGCGAACGGCCAATTCCGGCAATTCCTTGTCGTTGCCCATCAAGCTCAATGGCATAATTAATAAATACCATCACCTCAGAGCTGCCTTTATCTATGTCGAGCGCTACTTCAAATGGTCTATCCGATGCTAAAAAAGCATCAAACCAAGTATCACTACTATCTATTTGCCTGGAAATACCCTCATCGGTGTAATAGTTACGGGAGTTTTTAGAAATAATATATGCGTTACTGGCTTGGTTTTTATTTTTTATATGTTTGAGGTAATCAATAAATTTACCTCGACTTTGCGCATCTTCATTATTATTCATCCATTGCTGCACAAATAAGTTTTGCGCTATTTCTTTGCCTACAACAATAGGTGTAGAAAGTTCCAGCTCTATTTGGCTTTTAACTTCACTAAGCGCAGTCGGTAAATCTACTTTTGCTAGTTTTTCTTCTGTATTTGAGCGAATACTATTGGAAAAGATTAGAGTAGATATTGCTAAAGGAGCAACAACAGCCAGAATAAGGCTGAGGTATACTTTTCGTTTTAATAACATAGAGCACCTAAGGGGTAACTAAGCAGTATTTTATATACCGCACACAATTAACAGTAGCGACATTAAAGGGCATAAAGTAAAGATTTTTATAATAAAACCCCATAACACTTTAATAGTAGATTCAACTGTGTTTATTGCAATGTATTCAATAGAATTAATAAAAAAATCAGTGTACTGGTGAAAATACGATAGAAATAACAAAAGCGAATTTTATAAACTAGGAAAATGAGTTTTTATTTACTTGGAAAGCTTTGAAAAGTGGTGGCCCCTCCCAGACTCGAACTGGGGACCTAACGATTATGAGTTGCAAAACAAGGACTTACTACGAGTTACTTTTTGATAAAACTATTTACTAATTTTCATAGCTATATCATAGGGTTATTGAATAAACCCTACCTCTGATGCATAAATCATTATGTATTTCAGAACGTTAAATTTTACGTTCAAAGTAGCACAGAGGTAGCACCATATGTCAGACACAAAATTTCGCTTCACAGAATTGTCGCTTAAAAAGATAGAATCAAACGGTAAACGCACTCGTTATTATGACAATCTATTGTCAGGACTCATTTTAGATGTGAGCGTAGCTGGTAAAAAATCATTTAGAGTTTATAAAAAGATACCAGGGCGAGACACCCCGGTTAATGTCACCCTTGGTTACTTTCCATCAATTACACTTGATGATGCAAGGCGAATGGCTAAAAAAGTAATGGCAGATATCGCAGAGGGTATAAACCCTAACGACCTTAAGCGCCAATTTAGAGCCGCTTCTATTACCCTGAAAGAAGCCTTTGATTCATACATCGAATCTAGAGATCTAAAGCCTATAACCGAAAGGGGGTATCAACAAAAAATAGATTGCTACCTATCAGATTGGCATAACAAACGCCTAGCCGATATAAATCAAACAATGATTTTAAAGCGCCAACGAGAAATAACCTCTAGAAGCCCTGCTCAGGCAAATTATACCATGCGCCTAATGCGTGCTTTATTTAACTTTGCTAAAGCTGAATACAAGTCTTCAGAAGGTCGCTCATTATTTCCAGAAAACCCTGTAGATACACTTTCTGAAAAACGAAGCTGGAATAATGTAAAGCGTAAAACAACAAGACTGCGTCGTTCACAACTAAAACCATTCATAGACGCATTATATGAAGTAAGAAATGAAGCTGCTAAATACCGTCAAAATAGTCGTGTCGGTTTTTGTGATTATCTGGAGTTTTTAACCTTTTCAGGCCTGAGAAGGTCTGAGCTACTGCAACTCCCATGGTCACAAGTACACCTTGAAGATAGGATATTCATTTTAGAGGATACAAAAAATGGCTTGGACGTTGAGTTTCCTATTACAGATCGATTAGCTGAGATATTTAATCGACGAAAAGAATACAAAGTATCTGACTATGTG
Source organism: Pseudoalteromonas sp. S1608 (assembly GCF_005887265.1). Classification (GTDB taxonomy): domain Bacteria; phylum Pseudomonadota; class Gammaproteobacteria; order Enterobacterales; family Alteromonadaceae; genus Pseudoalteromonas; species Pseudoalteromonas undina. Next base: position 86,799 of record NZ_PNDK01000052.1, on the reverse strand, counting down.
TTTGGCACAAACTGTAAAAAGGGGTACCTAACTGATCCTAAAAAAACGTTGAAACATGTATGCCAAATTGCAGGAGTAAAAATCACTTCGCATGATTTACGCAGAACATTTACATCTATGGCTGAGAGTAGCGGTGTATCAGGGTACCTCCTAAAACGCCTTCTAAACCATATTACAGATAAAAGTGATGTAACTGCTGGCTATTTAATTTTAACCGCTGAGGAGCTTAAAGAGCCAGCAGAAAAAGTAACAGAAACAATAGCCAAATATGCAGGTTTGATTGAAGAAAAACCTGATGATCAAATGAGTGAAATGAAAAGTCTCTTAGCAGGCTTAACTAAGGAACAGAAAGTTGAGTTGATGAGCACTTTGTTAAGTTGATATTTATAAATTTCTTCTAAATCAAAAAAGTCCCTATACGGGACTTTTTATTAATTATCGTTGACCTACAGGTGCTTTGTTTACTACCTGTACTTGAGAGGAAATTGCTCGCTCAATAACTTGATTATAAACTCGCTTTTTCTCACTTGAACTTGAGTCAAGTACAAAGTCTGAAAGCTTAGAATTTTGAGCTTGCTTTGGCTTTATTAAATTTGAAAACATAGGTACTCCTAAAGCTCGTTTTTTGAGCTGAATGGCGATTCTATCAGGCTCTGTAGATCTTCTCTAGTGAATTTTTCATCTAAATGATGCTCAATAGCCTGAACGTTATCATGATAAAAACGTGTTCGACCCTTATTATTCTTAACCAATAAATCTACTTTAATTTGACTTCCAAACTTTAATTTAAGTTCCTTGATAACATTTTGTGATGCAAAAAATTGATCTATAAAAGTATTTGGTAAAATCCTACGCCCTTCTAACTTCTCTCTGGCTTCAACAAATTCCCATGCATACTCTGGCTTTTGGTACACAAACAAAATAAGCACTTTTCGACCTTTACGAATAGAACGCTCAATATTTTTTTCTGCAACATCATAACTTGCCAAGGTACCATCTAACAAAAATGACTGCTTGTTTTTAAAAGCATGATCAAGTGTTCTCTCAACTATAAAAGATACAGCACGATGAAATAAATAAGAATTATCACCTGTATAACCTGGTATTAGTTCTCTTAACTCATCTGGATCAAGCCTGAGTACATTATCAGCACCAATTTCTTCTAAAAAAGCTTTTGAAGCTTCCGTTTTTCCTGCGCCAGGCGAACCTGCCATAAAAACAGAAACCGGCCTGTTATCGGGAGGAAACCGATCTTTATCTGTTAACTCGCGAGCTATACGAGTCCTATTATTTTTAGCATAGGCAATTGCCTGTCGCTCTAATTCTTCTGGTGTCATATGAAGCCTTATGATTCTCTATTCATTATGTCACTTAAGTGCCTATTAGCAAGTGATTCAAATTCTGAATATACCCTATGAGTTTGGGCAGCCTCTTCTCGTTTTTCAATTGGTGCATTAGCTCTTTGCCTTTTGTCGAAGAAGTCATCAGGGAGAGCGATTCGGGCAAGGTCTTCAATTCGCTTCTTTGGCTTAAAATTATGCTTTGTGCTTGCAGAAGAGAGTGCAAACTTCAAAGTTCTATTTTTATCAATGATAAGATAAAGAGTCATCCCCACAGCCTTGTATAACTGAAGGTCTTTGATGTAAGGCAGGTTCTTCATGTACTTTTCGTACTTATAAGTTTTGTTATTCACAGTTAAGTGTCCTTAATAATAAGATTTTTGGATATTGAGAATTTAAGGTATTAAGTAGGGAGCTAGAGGCCTTGATAATAAAGGGCTGCATTGGTGGTACTGTCCTTCAGTGACAAACTTTTGCACGCCAGTGACAAACATTTGGTTCTCAGTGACATAAAACTGTTCGCCAGTGACAAACTTTTGTCCGCCAATGACATTACTAGAAACTACTTATACATAATTTTTAAGCAGCCATACGCTAGCCATCTCTCCCGCGAAGTAGGTAGTTGTTAGGCGGAATGACGATACCTTTATCCTTTTTATCTAAACGGATGCCAGAGTGAGGATGGCATTCAAGAATGAAGTCTAAAGCGCACAAAAATCGCCGTTTGAACCTACTCAGAGCAAGCCTGTCTAGGTAGGGAAAAACATCTTTGTGGAGGGTTCCCCAAGGGACAAAAACAATTTTTTCACGTCCATAACCTCGTCGTATGAGATACAAGTAGAGATCATGGGCGAGGACTATGTCTTTAGCTCGAGCAAGTTGAAGGAACCTTAAATCAATGGGAATAATGCTTTTATCATCAGCTATCAGCGCCTTAAAGCTGTTCGAGGGGGTATAGAGAACCTGTTTATATTTAGCATTGAAATAGCCAATACCATACTCATCGTTGATCAAATTATCCGCCTCAGCGAAAAATCCCCTTCTTCGCATTTTATCTTTTGATTTATTAGTCGGGACAACTGTAAATGTCGTATCAAATACTCTTTCGAGAGAGAGTAAAAAATTAGCGTATGTGCCACCTGATATGCTGTCTTGTCCTGTTATTTGCTGAAATAGCTCACTTACAGATTTGGCTATGACGTATGAGGGAAGCTCTGGCCTTCTACTGACTTGTGTTGTTAGGTGAGCAATGATCAACCTTGCATAGTGACCATGAGGCAAAATTTGAGGACTGCTCAACATTACAGTTTTGTATTTGCCAAAGCCTTTGACAGTCGATTGCTCAAGCTTTTTAAGGGGCAAAATACATGGATCAATCAAAAAGGCTGGGTATGAACCAAAAGTTCGCTCTTCGATAGGACAGTTGGTGATTATTTCTTTGCTGTTTAGTGTGAAGGCCATTAGTAATATACCTCCCCACTACGAATTAAAGGCTGCGTTTCAATCCAGTGGTGGAACTCTGATATAGGAAAGAGTGTTTTACCACCTTGCTTGATATAAGGAGGCAGTGAGTGACGCGCTTTTGCTTGCCTGTTCTCACTTAGCTTATTGTATAAGGTTTGCTTAGAGCAGCATAAAGCTTCTGCAACTTCATCTGCTGTATAAAATTGAGGTTTGATTTTCGGCATAAAGCACTCCGATTAATTACCATTTAGTTTGAGTGCTTACTATTATTCACATAAATCTTTTTTATTCTCAGAAAAACCCCCCTGACTTTTTATGGGTTTTTTATAAGTATAAAAAACATCAAAGCATTTAACATAACCAAAAAAGAGAAAGTAAAAGCAAAACAGCATATCTGCTATGGCAGTTCTTAATTAACCTTTGAGATAATTTGTGTTTTACTGGAAAGGTGGATAAAAAAACAACAAATAAGGATTGTAAAATGCAAATTGATTTACACCACGGTATGACATGGGTTATAGCAAGAGCTGCTGGATTTTCGGTAGAAGAAGCTACTATTATTGCTCACGCATCTCAATATGTGGATGATGCAACAAACTATGGTCATATAGAGTTCAGTAACGGCGCTGCGTATGAACGTATAGCTACAGCTCATAAAATGTTGGATTATAAAAACCTAGACAGCTTGAAGAATATGAAAGTCTGGGTACCATTCCATTTTCTTCCTGGTAACGGTGGCCTACCTGCTGGTCAAAACCCATCTGGAACATTCATTAAAAAGCTGGTGTGTAAACCTGGTTCTTATATTTCTAAAGATATGATTGATGAATGTATTGCAGAAAAAAATCGACCTTATGGTTTACATCGATTAGGAATTACCTCTCATGTTTTTATTGATACTTGGGGGCATCAAGGCTTTGCAGGAGTCAATCATGATGTTAATAAAGTTGAAAATATTTTAGATCGAAATGGGCACCCAGAGCTTGAGCTTACGGAACGAATTTCAGGTTTCTTTTCTGATATTTTTCAAGATGATATACCTAGCCTAGGCCATGGCCAAGCACTTTCTAATCCAGATCTTCCCCATCAAGAGTGGAGCTATACCAATGGGTTAGGGGAAGAGGTAGTGAGAAATAATACTGTAGACTTCTTAATAGCTGCAAATGAGTTATGTAAAGCCTATCAAAGATACTTAGATATTGAAGAACATGGACTACCTGAGGAGTTAAAACTTGAGATATCTAAGTGTTTTATAGAGTTTGATATGAACGAAGGCGAAACTCGCCACAAGCTTTGGCTAGAAGCAATTGAAAACGATAGATTCAACTTAGGTGCATATACCCTTGATTATATAGCTAAAGGAGAAGGTTCATGGAAACATCAAGCTTTAGGGACCACTCTAGCTAATGGTGATGAAGACAAATATGAATTCACTGCCGACTTCATGACATCAAACTGGAAGTATTTTCATGATGCAGCAAAAAAGCATAAATTAACAATTATCGATGATATTTTACCTCAATACGGGATTTGTGTAGGTTAATCTAGAAGCTTTGGGTAGCTTAGGGGCAAAACCTACTACCCTTAATTAACTAATTATATAAAAGATAAATGCTACTAAAGGGATGAATGGCCTCACTTCAACTTTTTGAGTAAATCTAAAAGTAGTATTAAATTACTCCTTAAAATTAGGCATGCCTAATTTTGAACACTACCTTATTCTTTAAGTGATTAGTAATAGGTGTCGTAAAGTTCACCACGTGATTGTGCATCTTCAGCTTCTTCACGCGACATAAATTCACCATCAGCGATAATATTGCCCATACCATCATTCAATTTATCTACTTGCTCGTTTTCTTTCGACGACTGCTCATCACTTGTAAATATACTTACCAGCAAGTAGATAGCCCCGACTAATACACACACAAATGTTTCAAGCATATTCATTCCTCTCCAAATTCAAATTACCCACGAAAGCAAAAACTAAGAATAATAAATAATGAAAACTAATGACGAGTCACCATTTCCAAAGCGCTTAAAAGAGGCAAGAAAAACCAAAGGACTATCACAAAAACAGTTAGGAATTTTAGCTGGAATGGATGAGTTTTCTGCATCAGCAAGAATGAACCAATACGAAAAAGGAGTACATGCCCCAGACTTTAAAACAGTAAAAGCACTTGCTGATATTTTAGAGGTGCCTACTGCGTATCTATATTGTATCGAAGATAAATTAGCATTGGTTATTTTAGAGTCTAGCTCTTAAGGCAGCCGACTCTAATAATTGAAATATAATTATTTATCAGACTTGGTTAGGATAGCTAATGGCGCACTACAATGATGCTTAAGTTGCTTATCAGCACCCTTATCTAAATCATATCTTGGTGAACAAGCCAAATGTTTCCCCTTTTCATCAAAAATAACACTTTCTGTATTAGTGACAAAAATAAACTCTTTCTTACCCGTGTAAACGATTCTACCTTGTAAGTAATTACCATAAGCATCAATATAAACTGTACACCCCGAGACCTTACTATATTCTTCTTTTTTTACTTCTTTAAAAGACCCACAAACACCATCCCCTATTAACTTAGCGCCATAAGACTGACCAGCCGAAAAGAATATTGATAAAATACCCCAAACAACCCACAGCAAGGTGGATATAGATATCATATAAATGATCAACCCTATAAATGCGAAAAAAGGATATGCGAACAATTTTTTTAAGCCACCAGGAATTTTTTTAAGCCAATTGAACACCCTACTTGGCTTATTTTTATTCTTTTTTGATAGTTTGTGCTCAAAAAATAAATACCAATAGAGAGCAACAATAAGACAAAGTACAGAAATACTTTCCCAACCCATTTTGAAAAACTTCGCTACCTCGTCCATCCAGTTCTCGTGCATAGTACGGATAGCAAACATAGTCATATGTGTAGTTTCTTGATTACTTAATTCAACATTGGAATTGCCTAATCCTATAACCTCTATAACTCCCTTCAAAAAGCTATAACCTGCATAATGATTAATAGCAGCAATTGCACCGCCTAAAATAGCTAAGATTGACAGTTTGGTCGCAATTCTCTCTATTGTTTCGCTTTTTCTTTTAGTCTCTTCAGTCATTCAATATTCCTTGTAATTGAAACTAATAATTATCATGCTTAAAAGTGTGAATGAAGTAATAAATCACTTTTAAGTTAATTAATTAAACCATTTCAAAATGAGGCATCATGAGCAATTGCCTCCTCTTTTCTGGGCTTCGCCCATATCCCGCTATGTAGAAGCCTAAAATAGGCTTGCACATAGCGGGATATGGGCTCTAGAGCATCTTATACGCAATTTTTTATTTGCAGATTGAAATTTAAATTAAAGCTGCTAATCTAAATATTAATCAAGCCCTTCGGGCAAGAAAAAAACAGGCGCTTTTCTGCTGCCTTCAACACGTTGTTACATTCTCTGTAACCCCCACTTTAGAAGCTTTTAGCTTCATCATAAAACCAAGTCTTTTGATTTTTAGGCGCGATCAGTCCGAGCCTTACGCATGCGTAAAACAGGGGCGAATAGGCGTTAGCCGCTGAGCTTAATCAGCCAGTTTTTCTTACAACCACACCGGAGAATAACTATGACCTTTAATGCTAAAGCAGAAGCACTGCGCCTAAAAAATGAGAAAAAATTGATCAGTAAAAAACGATTTAAGCCATCCAAGCTCGATAAACATAAACTACGACTTCTGGCTCTTTACGAAGAAGATACGAATATAGCTAACCTACAAAGATGGCTCTTGCGTAAAGGAGTGAGAGCACATTGGACAACTGTAAAACGTTGGGTACAAAAGAATGGCTAAGTTCGCAAAACCAGAAACGCAAGCGGAGAAGCTAGCTAAAAACTTATATAAGCACAAAATTATTAAATCTCTAGGAACTGCTCGAAGCTATAAAACTGCGCTGATAAAAATAGCTCGGTGGTCAAAGGATATTGGCATTAATGGTGTGCAAGGCATGAGTATTCAAGATGCTTATAAATATCTTGATTACCGCAATGAGTTTGCAGGCCAAAAAACGCTGGATATGGAACGGCAAGCAATTCAAGCTATGTTTAAACTCAATGGTAAACTAGCCCCTAAAGAAACACTGACTGTAATAAAGTCTGAAAAGGAGATAATCGAAAAGTCTCGCGCCTATACTTCAGCCCAAGCTCATGCAATCAGTGAACATCAAACTAGAAAATATAATTTATCTACACAAATAGCCTACGCAGCAGGATTAAGAGCCCATGAGCTATTAACTATAGCCAGAGTATCAGAGCGAAAAGCTGATAGCCGTCCAGCGTTAAACAGTAAATGGCTTGGTCGAGAAGGTAGTATTTATACAGTGAAAGGCAAAGGCGGCCTAATTCGTGATGTACTAATACCGAATGCATTAGCTACACAGTTAGAACAAAGGCGCTTAGCGCAGCCTGTAACAGTTCGTGATAGGGAAATTAACTATTTGCAACGCTACGATCTTGGCGGTGGCCATAAATGGTCGTGCTCATTCTCTAAAGCATCTAGTCGCACACTCTTTTTTTCTAATGGCGGTCATGGACTTAGACACAGCTATGCACAAGAGAGAATGAATGAATTAAAAAACTTAGGCTTAAGTAGGGCAACAGCTCTCGAAACTGTGTCGCAAGAGCTAGGACATTTCAGGGCTGAAATTACTGAGGTGTATTTGAGATAGGCAATTACACAAAATTAGCTACAACCTCTAATTAACTGATAGACCTCAAAGCATAATTAGTATCAGCCTTGCTTTAGCAATTTCGTAAGCTATTGCTAACTATTCAAATAAAGGTCACTCCAATCCACCTACCTTTATCTAGAACCATATTAGTTTAAGTGCATTAAGCTATCGTTAAAAGAAGCCTGCTTAAATAAACTTGTGAATGATTCCGATTCCTGAGTCATTGGAACGAAGCAATTCATAATTGCTATCAATGCCCTTTCCCTTACTTCTTTCTCAAGTACGAGAAGCTCTTGAATTATCGGAGTTATTAACTCTTGAAATGTGTTTAATTGCCCATTAACTTTTATTGCTAATGCTTCATATTCTAGCCAGTATTCAAAGTGTTGCTCACTTCTATATATCACTGACTTGCTATCAGCTGCAGTATGAAAGCATTTATATATGAACCAAACAGAAATCAAACCCATTTCAGTTTTAATAGGGTGCCTAATTAAAAACCCCTTAAAAAGGCTATATAACACATCAACATTAATACTTCTTCTCAATTCAACTTGATTCAGCATCTTGAAAAGCAAATCTCGACAGCTCTTTCTATTCCTATTGACCTCAAATAGTTTATCGAAGATAGATTTAAATTTTGTTTGAGTATAGTCAGTTACATTATCAGCATCTAAATAGTGAATAAAGAGATCTATAAGTAGGTCCATTCGCATGTTTGGTTCATATAAGCCCATATCACAAGCCTTTGCTACTAAATCGTATTTATCACTATTATTAATGAGCTTTGCTGCGAAAATATGTTCGATAACATTAAAGGTGTTAGCAAACTTTGCAATTTCACAATTTAATTTAATATAGTGTGATAGATACAAATCGTCAGTGATAAGCAGTGAACGGTTAGATAACATCACTTCCGTATAGAGAGCTATTGAATCTGTTTCTTTAACACTAGCTTCTAGCAAAATTAATTTATCTAGATGCTTCTGAATCGCTAGCTGAATTCGCTTTGCTAGTAAGTTGTTTATTTCTCCATAGGCATAAGCAGTTTGATTAATATTATTAAATACTGTTCTTAATAAGCTGAATCCTGAAATATTCTCGAGAAATAGATCAAGTATCTCTAGCTCTGCAAGTATTAATAAAGAAGTCTCTTCTAAAATAAAAATTATTTCGTTAGAGTTAAATGCTTCAGTAAAGCTCTCGGCCTTAGCTTGTGGCGCTTGCTTGATCCTAAACTCAATAAATTCATCAGGGTAATTGAGTGAGTAACTCCAAGAGGTAAAGATATTACCTGTATTACTTAAGAAGTCATGCCGCATACTAAAAGGTACCGGCAATGAATCATTTCTTATCGCCCGCTTATTTTTTTCCCACTGCTCCACTTGCTCGTCAGTTATCCCTACAATTTCATTAATTGATTTTATAATTGAACTTGGCCCATCGTCAGGATTAATTAAGCCTTTCTTAAGAACCCTAGAATTGGGAAAGCGTTCTGTATATTTCGTAAGACGCTTTTGAAAATCTTTAACTCTATCATTAACCCCTCCATCACTCGGCATTCTTAGAAACAAAGATAGAAACTGACCTTCTTCTTCACAGTCATTTTGATCAACTAACTCTCCATATTTGTCTATTGCTCGTTCTAATTGAGTTAAGTAATTTTCATTGCCAGAATAAATGTTGATAAGAAGCTTGAGAAAATAAATCTTCTCACCTCTTTTTATACTGTTGCTATAAAGCTCACGTAGAACTTCAACGACATCCTCAAGTAAACCTAAAGACAGACATAAATTTATATAGGAGATTTGAGTAGCTCGTGAGACTCCAGGCTCTTCTAAAGTATCTTTCAATGTCTTATAGGCCTCTCCCACGTGACCTTGATGGTTCAATGATGCAGAAAGAATGAGCTTGCACTGCGCAACACTTATGCCTTTTTGAATATTTTCCCTCGCAATTTCTTCAGCCTTTTTCCATTGTTGCGTTGTCAAAAAAGCCTGAGCTAAATGCAGATAATCATTTTTTCTTAGCTCTCTTTGCTTCATCAAATTTTCACCTAACTCTATGACCTTTTCTGCTGATCTTTTGATGTAGGGATCTAGTTGCCCAAATAACTGTTCAGCAATAGATGTTGGCTTTCCTAATTCAAAATAAGTTTTATATAGCTCTTCAGAGTATTCAGTTTTACGATCTGGGTAAGTATTACAGGATGTTATAAATTTGTGTATTGCAAGATAAGAGTCACCACCTTCAGCTTCTTTCACAATATTTTTATATTTTTCAGCAAATTCTGGCTCAAATAACTCGTTAGCTATTTCCATAGCGACACAAAAAAGCAATGCGGGATTCGGAGTTGTATTTTCCAAAAGCTTTTTTTCTGACTCTTTAACAATTTTTAAAGCTTCTGGCTTTTTCCCTAAGTTGTAATAGGAGAGCATTAACATTCCGCAATCCTCGGAATTTAGCTGTTCTAGCCTTTGTAGTAATTTTATTGCGGAGTTGTAGTCTTCAGTATTGAAAAGGATCTTGGTATACGGACGGATAATTTCTTGGTTCTCAGGACGAGAAGAAAGGATAGATTCAATATCGTCTTTTAAGAGTGGAAGGGCATCAAAATACCCATAAATTAATACGCTTATATCTAGCAGTACTATAATGTCAGATGGATATCCTAAAATTTTTGCTAAGCTCCAGGCTTTTTTGGTGAAGTCAAATGACTGCTCCATCAACGCAAGGTCATAAGATCGTTTACCTTGCATAGGTAGTACTTCCCCTGCCACCTCGTTACCTGTAGCCTTATAGAAGTAATACCTAGCCGCAAGGCTGTTAAATATATATGCTTCTCTATCACTGAATGAGCTAGGGTCAGAATGTTCACTAATCAAAATTTCTAACTTATCACCCATTCCCGAGATAGTTGAAACAACCATTTGACCAATAATTCTTTCTGGGTGGTTGTCTTCAAGTATTTTAATTGCTTCTTCAGGCCTATCTAAGATTGATAAACATTTAGCTTTAACTAAACACTTTTGGTAGCTGGTTTCATCTAATTCTTCAATTAGTTTCTCAAGTTCAGCTTGAGGCGGAAGCGGATCCTTGCGAAACTTGCAATCAAGATAACCTAAGTGGTAGCGCTCTTTTTTATCTTTATTAAATGCCAAAAGGTATTCGCTTTCAGCCTCATTTAAAAGGCCATTTAATGATAGGATGTTGGCCTTTTGATAGTGATACTCAGCATACTCATTTTGGGTAAACTGCTCTTCTTTATTAAAGAGGTTTGTAAGAACTTTATTGGCAGTCTCTAGGTTGTTTGATTGGACGTACTCTGAACAACGTTTTAGCTCACAGGCTATTGTACCTTCAGGGTTTGTTAGCCAAGGAGCATCGCTTTGCTCCGCTAAACTTTCTAGCAGTTTTGGTTTCTGATGTACCGCACTAGAGATTATTTCAATTCCATCTATTACTGTTCTATTTTGTTGTTGTATACCTTTTTTCAGTTTATCTACGGCAAACTTCTCATCTAACCTCTTGGAATAAAAGTCATATATATTCAAAGACTGATCTAGTAATTGGTTAGTGGGGATCTTTAGAGAGATCGTTTGTTGAGTCTGGAGTTTACCTTTATTTTCCTCGAACCAGTCTTCATCAAGCCAGCAATAATAAATTGGACACTTCCACAGCTCATTTTCATTTCCTTGTAAGTCAACTACTGCCACCATTACAAGAGGCTCTTGTTGATGATAATACTGAAGTGTTTTCACTTTGAAATCATAAGAAACACATGTATTAGTTGAGCTGTATCTAGGTGAAGCAGTACCTTTCAATTGTAGGTAAAAACTAAATGAAACTAAGCTCTCCTCAGATTTTAGCTGAATCAGATAATCTATACCAAAATCAGAATCTCCATCGAGCTCTTTTTCAATCCATGACTTAGGTAACTTATTACCAAGAGCTCTTCCAGCCAAGCGTCCAATCTCTTGGCTGTTTCCTTCCGTTGGTAAGTTTTTCATTTAATTTCCAATTCATCTGTTAAGCAACAATATTTAGCTATTATGTAAACAGTAAATAATACAAGTCAACCTATTGCCGCTAAGCGATAAGAACAACTTTGAGGTTTTGCCAGATCCATCCTACTTCCTTGGTGTATTTTAGCGGTGTTTGTGATGGTCCCTTCAGTGATCACCTAATAAGCTAAGAAGTTATAACTAGATCAGAGCGAATTATTATAATTACTTTGCTATTCTAAAAGTAGCACAGAGGTAGCACAGAGGTAGCACAGAGGTAGCACAGAGTAATTTCGGTTAGTAGGTATTTACTTGGAAAGCTTGTAAAAGTGGTGGCCCCTCCCAGACTCGAACTGGGGACCTAACGATTATGAGTCGTGTGCTCTAACCAACTGAGCTAAGGGGCCATCTTTGTATAACTGTAAGCAGTTAATTTTTGAAGCGTTTAGCCACAGAGCGACTAAAGCGGGTTGCAGTATAAAAAGTTTTTAGGGGCTTGTCACTAGCAAAAAGCTTTATTTTAACAATCAAAGGGCTAACTGCTCAAATAGTAAGCTTTTAGATTTATTGATGATGACTTCGAAGAAACGAACTCATTAAATAATAGTAGTCTGAGTAACTAATACACATACCTTACGATGGCAATTAGCAACTCAGTATTAAATGTATTACTGCGATATGGTGTTATTTTTTGGCGATAATATAAATCGCATGAATTAATCCTGGGAAATAGCCGAGCAAGGTTAGCAGAATATTTAACCAAAAGTGCATCCCTAGCCCCACCTGTAAAAATACACCCAGTGGTGGTAATAAAATAGAAAAAATAATTCTGATGATATCCATAATTTAACCCTTCTAACGTTAGCAAAGCAAAAAGCCCAGCAAGGCTGGGCTTTTAGTATAGTGTATTATTCTGCAATAACAGTTAATTCATCAACTACTTTGCGAACATCTTCAGCGTTCTTAGCAATTTCCATCGCTAATTGCTTTTCAGCATCAGACTCAACTGAACCTTTAAGAGTTACTACACCATTATCGGTATCAACATCAATGTCTGTACCACCTACTTCAGAATCAAATAAGTAACGCGTTGTGATGACTGTTGTGATTTTGGCATCGGTTAAATCACTTTCGGTATCGTTACCCATCATTTTAGAATCATGCTTCTTCATGTCGGTGTTTTTTACCACAGTTAGACTGTTTTCAACATCAGTTACACCATCTAGGCTTAGCACGAGTTCTTCAGCAAGTTCTTTATCTACATCGCTGTTTACTTTACCTGTTAGCATTACCTTGCCGTTTTTTACGTCCGTGTTGATATCAAAGTTGTTTAGATTGGTGTTCATCAGCAGTACTGTTTCTGCCTTTCCATCAATCCAAGCATCTTTACTTTCGTTTTCCCAGCTGCTTGCTTGAGCGCCCATTGCGGTTGTTCCTAATACTAGGGCTGCAATCATAGACTTATTAAATGTTTTCATAATCGTTCTCCTTTTGATTAAAGACACTTAAACTAATGCGAACATCGGGCCAACTATTTTTACACTTAAATTTCAATAACTTAAATTAAAACTACCGATACTGACTTAAACCTACAAAGTAAACATTTACAGACCATTGCGTAAAACTTTCTCGAATAGCGAAACTTACTAAATAATTGTATATTTGGTTAATCTGTCGTTAATATAATAAAGGATGAAAAAACAAAAAAAACATAAAGCAATGATTTTAAATGAATTAACATTTGGTATAAGGCTTGCTTTGAACTAGCCAGCAACCTTAAAAGGATAATTTAAATGTCTGTTAAAATTGAAGACCGCCCTATCGAGCAAGTTCGTGAGCAAGTAATTGATCAACTCATTTATAATTACAGCCATGGTGTCATTTCTGTAGAAGCATTTGAGAGGCGCTTAGACGATGCAATGGCAGCGAGTGACAATAGCGCGCTTATGGCCCTTGTTGAAGATTTAACCTTAAATACTGACCAGCAATATAAGGCACAAAAGCACTCGCAGTTCGCACCTAATTATAGTGCGCAGCATGAGACTGATGAAGAGCCACTTACATTAAGAAGCATTCTTGGTTCAAGTGAACGAAGCGGCCAATGGGTGGTGCCTCAAAACATTTATATAGAAAACTACATGGGGTCAATCAATCTTGATTTTACGGATGCTATTTTTACCCACCAACATGTCACTATTCACGTTAATTGTTACTTTGGCAGCGAAGAAATATATGTACCTGAGCACGTTAATGTAGTTTCTAAAATGTTTTGTATTTTAGGCAGTTTTGAAAATAAAACTGTTTCACTCAATAAACGCCAAGGGCCAACGATTCAAATTGAAGGAAAAACTGTTTTAGGCTCTGTGGAAGTTAAAGTTAAGCGCACTATTAAAGAAAAATTTATTAGCTTTGCAAATGATCTGAAAACTCAACTTGGTATGAATGGTAAACATTATTAAATATGCTAAACATTTGATGAAGCCAAAATTGTTGGCTTCATTCATATTATAAGTCGTTATTTCGCTCACTAGGTACATCACTCATATACTCTACAAACTCAACCTCAAACCCTGCGGGATCAATATAATAAATGTTCTTTCTAAATGGGTTTACAGCGCCTTGCTTACTTATTGCAAAGCCCGCATGCTTTAAGCGCGCTATTACTTCATTTAAGTTATTGGTTACATAGGCAAAGTGTGCCAAGCCAATTTGATGCCCTGATAAGTCACGATTTTTCCCTTCACCGTGATCGCTTATAGCAATATATTGATCGTTATCACCAAAATGTACCCAGCGCCTTGCTTTATCATACCAAGTTCCTTCTCCCTCACTTCTAATTGACCAATAGGGAAATGCTGCTTGGTAAAACTTAAGCATGGCGTTTATATCACTGACAACTAAATTTACGTGTTCTAATTTCATAATTTTCTTCCTGTTAATTGAATATAGAACATCATAAAACCTCAAGTTCACTTTAGGTAAAGCGCTAATTTACAAATTTATTGCTTGTTTTTATTTCGATAAATATATCGAAAGATCATACCTGTACAAAAAACACTCACAAGTATTTAGGCTTTATGGTTTACTTTATGGCAAAAACCGCTAAAATACGCCGGCTTAAATATATAAACGTTCTTTTACAACCCAAAGGTAATACCATGCATCCAATGTTAAACATTGCGGTTCGCGCTGCGCGTAACGCAGGCAAACTTATTCTTCGTGCAAGTGAAGACTTATCAAAAGTTGAAGTGCAACAAAAAGGCACCAACGATTTAGTTACTAACATTGATAAAGAAGCCGAAGCCGTAATTCGTGACACTATTTTACGTTCTTACCCTGATCACTGCATCGTTGGTGAAGAGTTAGGCGAACACAAAGGTAAGGATGCTGATTACCAATGGATTGTTGACCCACTTGATGGCACAACTAACTTCATCAAGGGTATCCCTCATTTCGCAGTATCTATTGCACTTAAAGTTAAAGGTCGTTTAGACCAAGCCGTAATTTACGATCCAATTCGTGGCGAGCTTTTCACTGCTTCTCGCGGTCAAGGCGCACAGTTAAACAGCAAACGTTTACGTGTATCTAAAACTGTTGAACTTGCTGGTTCTGTTCTTGCTACAGGCTTTCCTTTCAAACAAAAGCATCACTTAGATGCATACTCTGAAGCGTTTAAAGCGTTATTTGTTCACACGGCTGATATTCGTCGTGCAGGCTCTGCTTCGCTAGATATGGCGTATGTTGCAGCGGGTCGTGTTGATGGCTTCTTTGAAATTGGTTTAAAACCTTGGGATACAGCAGCAGGCGAGCTATTAGTTAAAGAAGCTGGCGGCATGATTGTTGATTTTGCTGGCGGTAATAACTACAACGTGAGCGGTAACGTAATCTGTGGTGCACCTAAGCTAACACAGGCGATTGTTCGCGAAATGCGCCCAGTATTATCTGAGTCGTTATTACGTTAATCGTAATTACGTACTAAAAAAAGGAGCCTAGGCTCCTTTTTTGCTTTTTGTTAGCCACTTTTTTTACTATTGGATAAACGTACAATCGCGGGAGCAGGCCTTCTTCGATTACATATAAATAAGTAGCTGTGACGATAACGTTTTGCTTCTTTTTTAGCATCTGTCGCTAATGCAGCTACTTGATGGCTATTTTTACACTGCTGCAGGTCCGGCTCAACTAAACCTATCGATAATGTAAGTAAAGGTACAAACTGCTTTTCGCCCTCTCGATTAGTTGCCCAATACCCTTTTCCAGCAATATGCTCTGGCGTAAAAAATACGCGTGACTGCAATTCAAATTGCGTGATAATAGTATTACAAATCTCCACCGCATCTTTTTTTTCAAACACCACCATAAAGTCATCACCGCCAATATGCCCGACAAAGTTAGCGCTGTGCGCACACGCTTTTACAGTCACATCGGCCAGTAGTTTTATCACGCTGTCACCACTGGCATAACCATATAAATCGTTAAATTGTTTAAAGTGATTTAAATCGATGTAGGCTAGTGAAAATGGCTGTTTATGTTGTAGACGCTGCTCTATTACCTCACTAATTGCCACATTACCCGGTAACATGGTCAAAGGGTTAGCATGTTGAGCGTGGCGGATTTTTTCTGCTGTAATGTGCTTTAGTATGTCTCTGAGCGGTGCCAAGCCTAAATATTTATTGTTGCAGGTGATAACAATATGGCGACGAATATCAAAGTCTTGCTCTGTTATTTGCTGGGAGACAATATCAAGCATTTGATTTTCATCAACCACCAAAGGTTGTTTATCCATTAACTCAGTGACTTCACATTTATCATAAAGTGCATGCCCATAAGGCGCGGCAAACACTTCTGTTAGCTGATCTTTGTGTAACAGCCCTATTGGCTGCTGACTGCTATTTAATACCGGTAAGCTGATTATGCTTTTGTCTTGCTCAAAAAGTGCATGAGCTTCTTTACAACGCGTATGACTGCTAATAGCAGGCTGAGCAACAGCAAGCACACCTATTGCCATTGATTGTTCAAACTTTGAGGCGGCTTGGGTCGAAGTGAGCGATTGTAACTGTTTACAGTTGTAGTCATAACTTGGCTGTTGACTCGGTCTTTCTAAAAAGAACCCTTGAACATGACTTATGCCTATACTTTTAACTAAATCTAGCTCTTCGGAACGTTCGATTCCCTCTGCAATCACCGCTGTATTTGTTGCCCGTGCTAACACCATAATTGATTTTAGAAATTCTTTTTTAACTTCGCTTTGATCGCAATGATCAATAAAGTAACGATCAATTTTTACAATATCTGGGCATAACTGCGACCATTGCTTTAGTCCTGAATAACCTGCACCGAGATCGTCAATAGCAATCGTAAAGCCTAGCTCTCGATAATGAGCGATGGTTTTTAACAGTAAAAAGCCATCATCTACTTTTTCTTGTTCAGTTACTTCAATCACCACTCGATTGGCAGCAAGACCAAACTGTTCAATTAAATGTAAGGTTTCGCCTTTAGGGTGGCTCGGATCGAGTAGAATTTTTGGGCTGACATTTAAAAATAACTTCCCTTGCAGACTGAGTTTTACAAAATTTTCAATGGCGCGAGAACGGCATAAAAGCTCAAGCTCTGAAATCAATTGGTATTTATGAGCTGCTTCGAATAGCTTATTTGGCATGGCTAACGGACCATTTTTAGGGCCACGGCTAAGCGCTTCATACCCAATAATAGATTGCTTAGCTATATCGAAAATCGGTTGGAACAAGGTTGTTATTGCTCCTTGTTGTAAAATTGATTCTAAGACTTGTCGTTGCTCAGTCACTACTAGCTCAAATAAAAATTTAATAAGAGCAATAAAATACCAACTGAGTATGACTATTATGTGACTTATCTAGGAGGCAATAAAAAACCGCTCACTAGGAGCGGTTTTGTTTTAAGAATAGTTTAATCTCAATTAAGGCATTGGATCTAAATCAGCGCCTTCTTTTTCAATCACTTCTGGTATTAAATCTTCTTTACTTACGCCCATGGCAATAGCCACCGAACTGGCAACGTAAACTGAAGAATAAGTACCAATAAACACACCAAATAGTAGTGCAGTAGCAAAGCCATGAATGGTTTGGCCGCCCCATACAAATAACGCAATCAATACTAAAATAGTAGTGATTGAGGTTACTAAGGTACGGTTAAGTGTTTGCGTAAGCGAGATATCGATAATTTCAATCGTGTCGTCAATACGCACTTTGCGGAAGTTTTCACGAATACGGTCTGATACAACAATGGTATCGTTTAGTGAGTAACCAATCACGGCAAGTATTGCTGCCAAAATAGTTAAGTCAAACTCTAAACCAAGCACCGAGAATAAACCAATCGTAATGATTACATCGTGTAAAAGCGCGCCAACTGCGCCCACAGCAAAACGCCATTCAAAGCGAAACGCCACGTAAATTAAGATACAAATAAGCGCAGTTAACATGGCAAGGCCACCCTGCTCTTTTAAGTCTTCACCTACGCTTGGGCCTACAAACTCAATGCGGCGCATTACTACGCTATCATCAGCTTGTTTAAGGGCAGCAATTACTTGGTTACCAATTACTTCTGCTTTTACATCATCACCGCGAGGGGCTAAACGGACCAGTATTTCTTGGCTTGAGCCAAAAAGCTGTACCGATGCATCAGCAAAGTCGTTTTCAGCCAGTACATTACGTACTTTTTTCAGATCGGCAGGTTGCGAAAAACCTACCTCAACTGCTGTACCGCCAGTAAAATCTAAACCGAAATTTAAGCCTTTAACAAAAAGTGACGCCAGCGACGCTATGATTAATAACGTAGAAAAGCCCATTGCCACTTTTCGAAGAGACATGAAACGAAGGGTTTTTCCGCCCAATCTTAAAATTTGCATGTCTGCTCCTTAAATTGAAAGTTTATCAACACGTTTACCACCAATAAATAGGTTGATCACCGCACGGGTACCTACAATTGCTGTAAACATAGAGGTTAAAATACCAATTGCTAGGGTTACCGCAAAACCTGCAACAGGACCGGTACCAACAGCAAACAAGATAATCGCCGCAATTAATGTGGTGATATTGGCATCAAAAATAGTACTAAAGGCGCTATCGTAACCAAAATGAACCGCTTGTTGAGGGCTGCGGCCATCGGCTAGCTCTTCACGAATACGTTCAAATATAAGTACGTTCGCATCAACTGCCATACCAACAGTCAGTACAATACCAGCTATACCCGGTAGGGTAAGCGTTGCACCAGGAATTAATGACATAACACCAATGATAAGTACTAAGTTGGCAGCCAGTGCAATATTCGCAACAAGACCAAAACCTTTGTAGTAAATAAGCATAAAGGCTAGTACAAACGCAAAGCCAAGAGCTACAGCGGTCATACCTGCTTCAATGTTTTCTTGACCTAGGCTTGGCCCAACCGTACGTTCTTCTACAATTTGAATAGGCGCAACCAGTGCACCCGCACGTAGTAGTAAACTTAAGTTATGTGCTTCAGCTGGGTTATCAATACCGGTAATGCGGAATGAACGGTCAAGACGCGCTTGAATGGTTGCTACGTTAATAACTTCTTCCACTTTAATTGGCGGAAGTGCTTTACCGTCACTGTCTTTTTTACCTGATGGCTTGTATTCAATAAACACGGTAGCCATACGTTTACCGATAGCACGCTTGGTAAAGGCATTCATTTTTGCCCCACCTTTACTATCGAGTTTAATGCTTACTTGTGGACGCTGGTACTCATCTGCACCTGACTGCGCACCAGTAATATGGCTGCCTTCAAGAATAATGCGTTTTTTTAGTACCACAGGATAACCATCACGGCTCATGATCATTTCAGTACCCGGTGGGATACGACCTTGAGCAGCGGCGCTTATGTCAGCATTTTCGTCAACCTCACGAAACTCAAGCGTTGCCGTAGCACCTAAAATTTCTTTAGCGCGAGCGGTATCTTGAATCCCTGGTAATTGCACAATAATACGTTCAGCACCTTGACGCTGTACGTTTGGCTCTGCAACCCCAATTTGGTTGATACGGTTACGAATAATAGTTTCGTTTTGCTTGATAGCATAGTCACGAATTTCTTTTAGCTTTAGCTCACTCATAGTGGCAAAGAATGCGTTATCGTTACTGCTATCATCAATGTAAACGTTTAATGGGTAACGGCTTTCTAAAAAGCGCTCTGCAGCGTCTTTATCTTCTTCGTTACGCATTTCTACACGCATGCGCTCAGAACCAGCTACACGGCGCACACTACGATAACGTAGTTTTTCTTCACGCAGGTCGCTACGGAAATCTTGCTCCATCTGCTCTAACTGATTATCCACCGCAGTGACCATATCGATTTCCATGGTGAAATGTACACCACCACTTAAATCTAGGCCTAACTTCATAGGATTACCGCCCAGCGACTTTAACCACGCCGGTTGTGCAGGAGCCATATTAATAGCTGAGATATAATCGTTACTTAGCGAGTTACGCAGTAAGTCTTGCGCTTTTAGTTGGTCTTCAACATTTTTAAAACGAACAAGAATTTGCCCATCTTCGAGCTTTGTCGATTTAGCGCTTACGTTATCTTTTTTGAGGATTGCGTTTACTTTGTCTACAACACTGAGGTCAACATCGGTGCCTTTAGCGCCAGAAACCTGTATGGCCGGATCGCGGCCATACAGGTTTGGTGAAGCATATAAAAGGCCAATGGCTAACACAGCTAAAACAAGTAAATACTTCCAAATTGGAAACTTGTTTAACACGGGGTCGTCCTTATTATTTTTATAGCGACTTCATTGTGCCTTTAGGCAATACAGCAGATACTGCTGATTTTTGTACT
Source organism: Pseudoalteromonas sp. S1608 (assembly GCF_005887265.1). Lineage (GTDB taxonomy): Bacteria > Pseudomonadota > Gammaproteobacteria > Enterobacterales > Alteromonadaceae > Pseudoalteromonas > Pseudoalteromonas undina. The sequence continues at coordinate 66,447 of NZ_PNDK01000052.1, read as the reverse complement.
GTTACTTCTGCTTGCTCATTTAATGAGATCACGATGAAGTCTTTATCTTCAGCAATTTTTACGATTTTACCCACTAAACCACCTTGGGTTAGCACTTCATCGCCTTTTGCCATCGCGCTCATTAAGCTTTTATGCTCTTTTACGCGCTTTGCTTGCGGGCGGTAAATTAAAAAGTAAAAAACCAAACCAAAAATCGCTAACATAATTAGCATTTCCATACCGCCGCCTGCTGCAGGTGCACCAGCGCTTGCATGCGCGTTTGAAATAAATAAACTCATAATACTTCCTCTTTAATTTTTAAATTTTAATTTGTTGTATCAGCTAGCTCTGGCACTTCTTGGCCTCGGCGAGCGTAAAAATCGTGGACAAATGTCTCTAGTTGACCTTCGCTAATAGCATTACGCAAACCTTCCATAACACGTTGATAGTATCGTAAGTTATGGATAGTGTTTAGTCGTGCACCCAAAATTTCGTTACATTTGTCTAAATGATGCAAGTAGGCGCGCGAATAATTTTTACAGGTATGGCAATCACACTCTGGATCAAGTGGACCCGTATCTGTTTTATGCACTGCGTTACGGATTTTAATGGTACCCGTTGTAATAAATAAGTGACCATTACGTGCATTACGCGTTGGCATTACACAGTCAAACATATCAATACCACGACGAACCGACTCAACTAAGTCTTCTGGCTTGCCTACACCCATTAAATAACGTGGTTTGTTTTCTGGCATTTTATAAGCACAATGATCAAGAATATTGATCATTTCATTTTTAGGTTCACCAACCGATAAACCACCAAGCGCATAGCCATCAAAACCAATCTCTTCAAGGCCCGCTTGTGATTGTGCACGAAGCTCAGGATACATACCGCCTTGAATAATACCAAACAATGCTGACGGGTTGTCGCCATGCCCTTCTTTTGAGCGCTTAGCCCAACGAAGAGAAAGCTCCATAGAGTCTTTGGCTTCTTTTTCAGTGGCAGGATATGACGTACATTCGTCAAATATCATCACGATATCTGAGCCAAGATCACGCTGCACTTCCATTGATTTCTCTGGCGACATCATAATTTGATCACCATTAACTGGCGATTGGAACATTACGCCTTCTTCAGTGATTTTACGCATTGCGCCAAGGCTAAATACTTGGAAACCGCCTGAGTCAGTAAGAATTGGGAAGTCCCAGTTCATAAAATCGTGTAAATCACCATGCTGTTTGATGATTTCAGTACCTGGACGCAACATTAAGTGAAATGTATTGCCTAAACAGATTTGTGCACCCGTTGCTTTAACTTCATCAGGTGTCATGCCTTTAACCGTGCCATAAGTGCCTACAGGCATAAACGCTGGTGTTTCTATTACACCTCGGTCAAAAATCAAGCGACCGCGGCGTGCTTTGCCATCGGTGCAGTCTAATTCAAATTTCATAATATCCTCTGTGTCGGAAAAACAGTCCAACAAGCTATAATTTAACCGCTCGATTCTACCCTTTTTACCACCCTATTACTATTAGCAGTGATAAATTCACTGTGCTTAGGAGTAAAATAAAAACCGATAACGCTGTAAATTATTTACGGGTCAAAAACATCGCATCGCCATAGCTAAAAAAGCGATACTGTTGTTCAATCGCAGTATTGTAAGCACCCATAATATTGTCTTGCCCTGCAAAGGCACTGACCAGCATAATTAGGGTTGATTCAGGTAAATGGAAGTTGGTGACCATGGCATCAACAACGTTAAATTGATAACCCGGAAAAATAAAGATATCGGTATCACCAAAGTAAGTATCCAACTTGCCGCCATGTATTTTTGCAGCCGACTCTAGAGAGCGAACTGAAGTTGTACCTACCGCAATCACACGCCCGCCTTTGGCTTTAGTGCTTGCAACCGCATCCACCACAGCTTGCGGCACTTCAATATATTCAGAGTGCATGATGTGCTCATCAACACTTTCTACCCTAACCGGCTGGAATGTACCTGCGCCAACATGCAAGGTAACAAAGGCCATTTGTACGCCTTTATTTTTAAGTGCAGCCATGAGTTTATCATCAAAATGAAGGCCTGCTGTTGGTGCTGCAACGGCGCCTGGCTTTTCGCCATATACTGTTTGGTATCGCTCTCGGTCCGCTTCATTATCTGGGCGATCAATGTAAGGAGGAAGCGGCATATGGCCAACATCATTTAAAATGTCGAGCACATTTTCACTGCGGTCAAACTCAAGCTCAAATAACGTATCGTGGCGTGCCACCATAATGGCTTTTGCTTTGCCCTCTAAAATGAGTACATTGCCCGGTTTTGGCGATTTACTAGCACGAATGTGCGCAAGAACCCGGTGCTCGTCTAATACACGCTCTACCAGCACTTCAACTTTACCGCCAGATTCTTTTTGACCAAACATACGCGCAGGTATTACTTTGGTGTTGTTAAAAACCAATAAGTCGTTTTCGTTAACCAGTTCGAGAATGTCACTAAATATTTTATGCTCAACAGCACCGCTCGGCCCATCTAAGCTCAATAAACGGCTACTGGTTCTGTCTGCTTTAGGAAAACGAGCAATTAATTCATCAGGTAAGTCAAAGCTAAAATCAGCTACGCGCATTGTTAGAATTCCACATCATTTAAAATCGCGCCAAGTGTATTACTATTAGTAATGAAGCTCAAGATAACCCCTATATTCTCCCTAATTACTATTACTAATGAAGCTCAAAATATCCCTTATATTCTCCCTAATTGGCCACTAATGAACTACATTTAAAATAGCGGTTAAATACGCTTGTTCTTATGGCTAAATATCATTACTCTTACAGTTTTATGATCTGCATTTCTCGGAGTGGTACCTACGTGGCGAAACAGCTTAAATTGCTAATATTAAATGCAAGTAATGATGAGCGCCAGACTATACGTGCCACGCTGGAGAGACTTAGTGTGTTTGAGTTTATTGAGGCCTCAGACAGCCAAGATGCGTTAAAAATCTTAAAGAATCAAAGCGTAAATATAATCATAACCGGCTTAGATGTAGGTAAGATTGATGGTTGGCGGTTTTCACGTATGATCCGCTCTGGTTTACTTAAAACGCCGAAAAACACGCCTATTTTGCTAATTCCGCCCATTTATTGTGAGCGTATCGCCGAAACCACCGCGCGTAGCTATGGTATAGATGCGGTACTGCCTTTTGAACGCCAAGATATATTGCCGCAAATACTAGCAAACGTGTTGTCGAGCCATTTAGAAAAAAGTAGTCGCTTAAACCTATTGTTATTAGAACCCTTTGCCAGCAGGGCAAATGATATGAGTGAACAGTTAAAGCTAAACTTTGCAATTACTCATGTTACTAACGAAAAAGCCGCGCTAAGTGCCTATAATCAGCAGCCGTTTGCTATCGTGCTACTCGATGCCACTGCAGCACAAGCTGAGAGTTCAAATCAATTAGTTGAAAAGATTCTGCAGCATAACCCTCAACAAGCCATTGTTACTATTATTGATAAAAACGATGCCGATTACGCTGAGCAGTTATTACTTTCTGGCGTTACCGATTTTATTCGTGCTCCTTACGATCCCTCATTTTTAAATAAAGTCTGCGATCATGCTGCTCGTCGAGAAGATTTTATGGTGAGCTATGCTGAGTTTGCTAATAAGGTACAGCAGCTAAGTATTAGTGAAGTTAAATATCGCGACCTATTTTCAGCGCATCAGCGTATTTTATTGCATTTGAACACGGTTGTACTTGAACTAGACCAACAAGGGAATATTCGCTTTATAAACCCTGCGTGGGAATCTCTGAGCGGCTTTGGAGTTAAGTCGACCTTACAACAACCACTCACTGCATTTTGTACCACTGAACATAAACAGTCATTACAATCAACAATTGATGATATTTTACAAGGTGGTGCGAACAAACAAAAAATAGAAGTTAAACTAAGCCAAAAAAATGGTAACTCAGTATGGGTAGAATGTCGGCTTCAGTTAATAAAAAATAGCAGCAACAACGCCACTATCACCGCCACACTCGATAACATTCATGAGCGCAAACAAGCAGAGTTGCAATTGCGCCATTTAGCCCTGCATGACACCTTAACAGGACTACACAACCGTTATTATTTTGACCAGCAGCTTAACTATATTTGCCAGAGCGAAAACACCCATACAAATATTGAACATGCGCTTATTTATATTGACCTTGACCACTTTAAAATAATAAATGACAGTAAAGGCCACCAACAAGGTGACATTGTTTTAAAAGAAGTGGCGCAGCTATTTATTGCCAATATTAGTAATGAGCATCTGATCTGCCGTGTCGGTGGCGATGAGTTTGCGGTGATACTTAAAAATACCAATTTATTGGATGCACATTTAATCGCAGAAGGAATTTGTAGTGCCATTGAAGGCAACCAATTTAAATCTGAAGAGCAAATCTATTCAATTAGTTGCTCGATTGGTTTAACCCAAATTACCGCTGATAACTGCGATCCGAATGAATGCTTAAAGCAGTCAGATATTGCGTTATATATTGCTAAAAATTTAGGTCGTAACTTAGTACATTGTTATTCAAAACAAGATGGTGAGAACAATGCGCTGCAAACGGGTTTAGAGTGGGGCCATGGGGTACGTCAAGCACTCCAACAAGACAGCATAGAGCTTCATTATCAACCCATTTGGGATTTTAAAACTAATCAGGTTGCCTACTTTGAAGTACTGCTAAGGTTAAAGCTAGACGACGAACTTATTTACCCTAATCAATTTATTCCCTCATTGGAAATGCTCAACGATACCTTTTTAATGGACCAATGTGTTATTCGTAACAGCATTGCGAGTGTTGCTGCACATCCAGAGCTTCTTCAGATTGCAATAAACTTATCGGCACAGTCATTTTTAGATGAGCGTTTGCTGCCATTAATAGAGTCGACCCTTGAGAAGTATCAAGTGTCTCCTGCGAAAATTATTTTTGAAATAACCGAATCGGCCAGTATTAATAATTTAGCGGCGACACGAAAAATGATTGAACGACTAAATAATTTAGGTTGCCACTTTTCAATTGATGACTTTGGCACCGGCTTCAGTACCTTTAATTACCTTAAACAATTACCAGCCCAACACGTAAAAATTGACGGCTCATTTGTTCGCGATATGCTCAATGACTCCATTGACTTAGCGCTAGTGAAAGCCATAAATGACATCAGTCGCTCACTAGATAAGCGCTCTGTTGCCGAATATGTAGAAACCGCAGAAGTATTTTTTGCACTTAAAGAAATTGGTATCGACTACGGGCAAGGCTACTTTATTGCTCGCCCTGTACCAATTGACAAGGTACTGATTGAGTTAGAAAAAATTAAAAACAACCCTATTTTTTATCAAGACACCCTCACGTCACTATAAACATTAATAAACAAATTTAAGCAATTTATTACTTCCAAATTTGCCCATCTAACCTATACTTTGCTTATCGGCAGCACAATGTCATGAAAATTAAGTGATTACCTTGATTTTACGTGACATCTTTATTTCTTATCGTCTAGATGTCTATACTGTTAAAGGTGGACATAGGGGCATAAGGAGGATGTTTATGACGCAACTAATCACGTTATTATTGTTTATACACTTTGCTATTGCGCTTCAATGTTACAAGTATGCCCAGATTAAAGGCTACCCTGTAAAAACCTTTACAGTGCTTGGGCTAGTCCCGTACTTTAATGTTGTTGTATGGGTTTACTTACTATTTTTACCGCCGCTAGAGAGCTACCACAGCCAGCATAAGCAGCCTCTATAATTCCCCGTGTTATTTAGCGTATTAATTAAAATACGCTTTTTTTTACCTATTTAAAATCAACACTGCACTGCTTTTTCAAAAAGACCTCTAGTTGTTGGCTAAACAATTTAAAGTCACGAATGCGCCCTGTTGTTTTACGCCACAATACACCAATATCGCGATAGGCATCGCCTTGCGATGGCGTAGCTAGCATGTTTTTGTTTTCTAAAATACCCGCATTAATCGCCATTTGCGGCAAAAACGTCACGCCAAGTTTATACTCAACCATACTCAATAAAGTATGTAAGCTAGCCGCCTCAAAGGGATTTATACAGCTAGAGCGATTTAAGTGGCACGCACTGAGCGCATGCCCTGTCATACAGTGTTCTCGCTCAAGTAAAAATACACTGGCTTCTGGTAGTAAATTAAAGTCTTCAATGCCTTTAGCTGGTGTGTAGTCTTTATGGTGCACTAAACTAAAGTGATCTTGCGCTAATACTTGGGTATGAAATTTATCGGTTTCGTAGGGCAGCGCTAATAATGCTAAATCAATTTGACCATGCTCTAACTTATCAAGTAACTTATCACTGGTGTCTTCAATCAGTACCAACTCTAAATCTACAAACGTTTGCTGACAAAAGTGATACAAAGGCGCTGCAATAAAGCTCGCAATCGTAGGAATAACACCTACCGTTAATGTACCACTAAGCGGTGTTAAAAAGCTTTTAGTTAACTCTTTTAAACTAATAGTATCGTTGATTATTTTTCTTGAACGCTCAACCACCTCTTCACCAATAGTGGTAAACATTAGGCTGCGATTTTCTCGCTCTATAAGCTGACATCCTAAAGTTTCCTCTAGGTTTTGAATCGCAGTACTCAGCGTTGACTGACCAATAAAACAGGCACTTGCTGCTCGGCCAAAATGTTGATGTTGATGTACAGCTAATAAATACTGCAGCTGTTTAATACTAGGGAGATTGGTCATTTTTCTTTCCACAAATAAAAAGACCCCAACACCAAGGGCATTGAGATCTTTTCAAGCTAAAAGTCTTTTAAGTACTTTTTATTAAACCCCAAAGGCGGTTCTTAGTACGTAGAAAATAACAATAGCAAGGGCAGCACCAACTGGCAATGTAATTACCCAAGAAACTACAATATTTCTTATTACACCCATGTTAAGTGCGGCAATTCCACGTGCCATACCTACACCCAACACAGCGCCTACTAAGGTTTGTGTGGTTGAAATAGGTAAGCCTGTGCCCGATGCAATAACAACGGTAGAGGCAGCAGCTAATTCAGCAGCAAAACCACGGCTTGGTGTTAAATGAGTAATACCTTCACCAATGGTTTTAATTACTTTTTTACCTAAAATAGCAAGACCGGCAACAATACCTAAACCACCTAGTGGTAATATCCACCAAGCAATAGCGGCTTTCTTCGCAATTTCACCATTGTTTTCAACAATGTTTACAACAGCAGCTAGAGGCCCAATTGCATTAGCAACATCGTTAGAACCATGAGCGAATGCCATACAACAAGCTGTTAGTACCATAAGTACTGCAAATACTTTTTCTACATTGTTAAACTGCATTTCTCTATCCGCTTTAGGATCGATATTTAAACGAGAAATAGCAATTTTACCAATAACAGCAACCAGTACCGCTATACCAATAGAAATAGCAAAACCTTCAATAGTACCTAAATTAATACCAATGTGCTTTAAGCCTTTTTTAATGGTCACAAGTGCCATGATAAAGCCAGCTAAACCCATGTATATTGGTACAAAGCGCTTTGCATTTTTAAGTGGAGCGTCGGTGTCAAAAATCAGCTTTTGCGCACTCATAAATATTAAGTAAGCTATAAAACCTGATATCGCTGGCGTTACAACCCAGCTACCTACAATACCGGCAACTTTACCCCATTGAATAGCCTCTGTACCTACTGCAACTAGAGCAAAACCAATAATAGCGCCAATGATTGAATGAGTAGTCGATACCGGCCAACCTAAAAATGAGGCCATTAATAACCAACTGCCTGCGGCGAATAAAGAGGCGATCATACCTAAAACCATCAGCTCAGGAATATCGGCAAATGGGGCCGCATCAATAATCCCTTTACGAATTGTTGATGTTACTTCACCACCCGCTAAATAAGCACCTGCGAACTCAAAAATCATCGCGATAAAAATCGCTTGTTTAATGGTAAGTGCTTTTGAACCTACTGATGTACCCATCGCGTTGGCAACGTCGTTTGCGCCAATACCATAAGCCATAAAAAAGCCGACTGCTGCGGCAATTAAAATTAATACCGTGCCGTAAGATGCAATGATATCCATTGTGTAACCTTAATCTTTCGTGTTTGAACTGATTTTAAATTAACGAGCTAACATCAGCTCAAGACGTGATCCTACGCGCTCTGCAATATCTGCAAGCTCGCCAACCCATTCAATGATTTTGTATAAAAACATCACATCAACTGGATTTAGCTCACTTTCTACTTTACGTAGTTGGCGGCGTATTCTAATTTGCATTTCATCCGTGTCTTGTTCTATGGCATCCAATTCTACGAGCATTTTTTCAACCAGAGTTACTTCTCTGCCTTTAAAGCCCGTTTCTAACAATTCTTCTAACTCATTGATCGCTTTAGATGCTTGTTTAGTTGCATCAACACAACGAGTTACGTATGCCAAAAAGTCTTCTTGAATCTCTTTTGGTATGATCATCTCACGACCAATTACACGCCCAGCAATGTCTTTTGCCTTGTTAGCAATTTTGTCTTGTTGGGTTACTAATTCGAGCAGATCTGTACGCTCTACCGGCATAAATAATCCGCCAGGTAATTGTAAACGTATAGTTCTTTTCATTTCATCAGCTTCACGTTCTATATTACGAATGGTTAAACGTAGCTCTTCTGCTTGTTGCCACTCTTCTTTAAAAACATGATTAAAAAAAGGTATCAAACTTTCGCTAGCTTGATGAGCCTTTCTGATGTGTTCTTCTATTGGCTTTATAGGTGATTTTGCAAAAACACCTAAAAAATTTGTTGGCATAACTGACCCTTTAATCAATTCAATATGCTGTTCAACCTGAATTTTACAGCATTAAGCTAGATTGTGAACGCTTTTTCTTATTCAATTATTTACAAAAAATAAAAAAGGCAGTGTATTACTGCCTTTGATATTTTTTAGTTATTCGTATCACTACAGTGATTTTTCAATATCTTCTTGAGATGTATGACGAATATCTTTGCCGTTTACAAAATAAATGACATATTCAGCGATGTTTTGACAACGATCACCGATACGCTCTAATGAGCGAACAGACCATACTAAATCCATAATTTTTGGAATTGAGCGCGGATCTTCCATCATGTAAGTCATTATTTGACGAGTAATTGCTTCATACTCTCTATCTACTTTAGCATCCTCTTTATGCACTTCAAATGCGCGTTGCACATCCATACGTGCAAACGCATCTAAAACGTCATGCAACATTTTAGATACTTGGCGACCCATATTTTCAATGTTTACTAATAAATCTTGTTGATCCTTAGTAAATGAGTCTAGTGCAACTTTAGCAATTCGCTTAGCTTCATCGCCAATTCTTTCTAAATCGGCAATGGTTTTTGCTATTGCAATAACCAAACGTAAATCACTGGCTGCTGGTTGGCGCTTAGCAATAATACGGGTGCAATCTTCATCAATACTGACTTCCATTGCATTAACCTTGTAGTCGTTTTCACGTACTTTTTGTGCCAATACCGCATCGTTTTGGCTTACTGCATCAAGCGCGCTATTAAGTTGTTGCTCAACCAATCCACCCATGCTTAATACATGATTACGAACATCTTCTAGCTCTTGATTAAAACGACCAGAAATATGTTTATTAATGTTGTGTTCCATAATGACCTTCTTTAATAATTCATTGCTTTCGCGTTTTAACCCGACTAGCCGTAACGACCAGTAATATAATCTTCTGTTTTTTTCTTCGTAGGCGTCGTAAATAAGGTATTAGTATCAGAATACTCAATCAGCTCACCCATATACATAAACGCTGTTTGATCTGAAACACGGGCCGCTTGTTGCATGTTGTGAGTAACAATAACCACAGTAAACTTATTCTTTAAATCATTAATTAGTTCTTCGATTACTAAGGTTGAAATCGGATCGAGTGCTGATGTTGGTTCATCAAGTAGTAATACCTCAGGCTCAATCGCAATAGAGCGGGCAATAACTAAACGTTGCTGCTGACCACCCGATAAACCAAATGCGCTATCGTGCAGTCGGTCTTTTACTTCATCCCAAAGAGCCGCACCACGTAGCGATTGCTCTACCACTTCATCTAGCTTACGCTTTTCTTTAATGCCTTGCAGGCGAAGACCGTAAACCACATTCTCATAAATTGATTTTGGAAATGGGTTTGGACGCTGAAACACCATGCCGACATTACGACGAAGGGCTGCAACATCAACGCTTTTATCGTAAATATTTTGCCCATGCAGCATGATTTCGCCTTCAATACGACAAATATCAACCAAGTCGTTCATGCGGTTAATACAACGTAATAAGGTTGATTTACCACAACCTGACGGGCCGATAAATGCCGTTACTTGGCCTTTAGGAATATTCATATTTACTTTACTCAGTGCTTGTTTATCACCGTAGTAAAGGTCGAGATCTTTAATTTCTAGCGCTTTTTGTTCGTCTGTTAAATTATTTAAATCTAACTTCAAGCTTGGCTTTGCTTGGTTTACTTTTGGAGCGACTGTAATCATGTTTGTTACCTATACTAAATTAATGCTCAAGCGATCTGAATTTTTCACGTAAATGGTTACGTATACCAATGGCTGTGATGTTAAGGGTAATAATAACCGACACTAACAAAAAGGCCGTTGCATATACCAGCGGACGCGCCGCTTCAACGTTCGGACTTTGAAAGCCAACATCGTAAATATGAAAACCTAAGTGCATGAACTTTCTGTCTAAATGTATATATGGGAAGTTACCATCAAGCGGTAACGTTGGCGCCATTTTTACCACACCCACCAGCATAAGCGGTGCAACTTCACCCGCAGCACGAGCAACCGCTAAAATTAACCCCGTCATAATTGCAGGGCTGGCCATAGGAATAATGATTCGCCATAGCGTTTCTACCTTAGTCGCACCAAGTGCTAATGAACCATCACGCACTGTACTAGGAATACGAGATAAACCTTCTTCGGTTGACACTATTACCACAGGCAACGTTAATATAGCCAAGGTAAGTGCCGACCACATCACACCAGGTGTACCAAATACAGGGGTAGGCGATGACTCAGGATAAAATAATTGGTCAACACTACCACCAACCATATAAACAAAGAAGCCTAAGCCAAATACGCCGTATACAATAGACGGAACACCCGCCAAGTTAATAACCGCAATACGGATCATTTTAGTAATTGCGTTTTTAGCCGCATATTCATGTAAGTAAATAGCAGCAACCACGCCGAATGGCGTTACAATCACAGCCATTAACATCACCATAAATACCGTACCAAAAATAGCAGGAAATACGCCACCTTCGGTATTGGCTTCACGTGGGTCATCTGAAACAAACTTACCTAACTGCACAAAGTAATGACCTAGTTTAGCAAAAAAGCCCATATCGTTTGGAAACCATACATCCAACACTTGATATAGCGGGATTGTAACAACCTCACCACGCATATCCTTTACGGTTACTTGGTCACGTTTAGCCTGTTTACGCAGTGCGAATAACTCTTTTTCTAATTCGCCATATTTCGTACGTAAATCAGCACGCGCTTGAGCAAGTTCAGCAACACGTTCGTCGGTTAGCTCGTTATCAAGCAAGTAGGCTTTTTCCTGTAAACGTAAACGCTCTAGCTCATAGTTAATATGCCCTATGTCGCCATTTTGTAAATCAAGCGCTTCGTCGTTTAAGTCAACCGCACGCTCTACAAGGTCATGTAAGGTTTCAACTTTATCTGCTGTTACCGTCTGACCGTCTTTAATGACGCTTTCTACATACCCGTAAAAATTACCGTTTTTGCTGCGCTCAAACACCGCAAGTGCTTTAGGCGCTGAGCTTTGTTTGATATCGGTTTCGAGTATCCAGCGAAAATCTAAATCAACATACTCACGGTTACCTGTTTTAATTAGTAAACGCTCAACCTCGTCTTTTTCAAATTTAGAAACATCAATACCGGTTGCCGCTAAACGCGACTTAGGTACTAATTCACGGTCATAAATTTCACCAATAACGGTTTGCTTCGCAATTGAACCTTCAAGCTCATACTGCATAACTTGAGATGGCCAAAAAAAGCTTAATCCCTTCCATGCAATCATGGCGAGTAAACCAATTACTGAAATTAAACTGATGCTGACAGCACCACCGGTCATCCAAATCCAAGGAGAACCAGACCTAAACCACTGCTTTACCATGTCGTGTTTCTCCACTTACATTGAGCTGTATTTTTCACGCAGCTGCTGACGAACAAACTCAGCAACGGTGTTGAAAATAAAGGTGAATATGAATAATACAAAGGCGGCTAAGAATAGAATTCGGTAATGCGAACTCCCTACTTCCGACTCTGGCATTTCGACGGCGATATTAGCGGCTAAGGTACGCATGCCTTGGAAAATACTCCAATCCATAATTGGGGTATTACCGGTAGCCATAAGTACAATCATAGTTTCGCCTACGGCACGGCCTAACCCCATCATTACTGCAGAAAAAATACCTGGGCTGGCGGTTAATAACACCACACGAATTAGGGTTTGCCACTGCGTAGCACCTAATGCTAACGAGCCATTTGATAAATGTTTAGGCACACTAAATACCGCATCTTCGGCAATTGAGAAAATAGTTGGAATAACCGCAAAGCCCATCGCGATACCCACTACTAATGAATTACGCTGATCGAAGGTCATGCCTAATTCATTAGTTAGGTATTGACGCACATTGCCATCAAACATCCATAACTCAATACTTTCGCTCATCGCAAACGACAACCAACCAATAAATAACACCACTGGTATTAATAAAATTGAATGTGAGCCTTCTGGGATTTTATGGCGAATAACCGCAGGTAATTTATTCCAGCCTAAAGCGGTTGCTAAAATACCCAATGGCAGTAACACCAGTAAACCAACAATAGCCGGCAAGTGCTCTTCAATTAAAGGCGCTAACCACAAGCCCGCTAAAAAGCCGAGTATTACCGTAGGCAGAGCTTCCATTATTTCAACCGTTGGCTTTACCACACGGCGCAATTCGCTCGACATAAAATAAGCGGTATAAATAGCGGCTGAAATAGCAATAGGTACAGCAAATAACATTGCGTACATAGCAGCTTTTAAAGTACCAAATGAAATTGGCACTAGGGAAAACTTCGATTCAAAATCATCACTGGCAGAAGTAGATTGCCAAATATAACCCGGCTCAGGGTAGCCTTCGTACCACACCTCTTGCCAAAGCGCTGACCACGTTACTTCTGGATGCTCGTTATGAATTTCTAAAACCGTCAGCTTGTTATCAGCTAAAATTAGCGCCGCATTTGAACGCGGAGCAATAGCAAACTGTTCAATTTCACCATCACTGACTTTACCTTGCCATAACTTTGCTTCGCTGGTGGTGTAATAAAGCCCTAATTCACCATTTTGACCTGTAGTAAAAAAGGTACGACGATAAAACTCAGTAAAAATATTCAGCTTGCTTTGTTTGGTAGTTTCAAACGAACGGATTTTTTGAAATTCACGCCCTGAGTCTGTATTGATTTCAAACCACTGGGATATTTCACCGTTATCATTGGCCAACATCAGTGAGTTTGCACCAGCCAATAGTTGCGATGACACTATATTCGCGTTTTCTTCATTGGCAGATAATAATTGAATTTGCTCAACTTCACTTGGGTAGCGGGTATCGAATACGTAAATTTGATTGGCAGAACGAACAAATGTGCGGGTGGTATCTGGCGACATTAATAGCTCATCTACGCGACCATCAACGTTAAGCTCGGTGCGTTCCACTTGCCATTCAACTTCACCGGTAAACATATTTTCTTCGGCTACAAAGCTACTAAATACCACACGTTTATCGGCAGTAAGTGCCACAACGGCTGTTTTGTCTTCATAATGACTAAAGGCAAAACGCTTAATAGCTGTACCTTGCTCATCAACTTCGAGTGCCATTTCACCCAGTGGATAACCTAAACGCGGAGTTAGCTTACGCTCATTATTAGGGAAGGTGACTAAAAACTTAGGCGCTACAATTGTCACTGTGCCATTTTCTAAACCATACGCATAATGCCCTTGAAAAGGAGCACTATTTGCAAAACTGGTTACCTGCGCGGGTAAAGTAGCATTAAGTGTTTTTAGTTTTTTACCAAACTTTGCTTTATCAACACTGTAGAAGTTAACTTGACCTTGATCATCAAGTAAATAAGCAACCTCAGTTTGCTCCTCAACACCAAGCCCTACTATTTGCTCAGCATTAGCAACATTAAAGCTAGCGCGTTTTTCAACTTTAGCTGACTCGAAAATAGGCTGCACTACATAAAGAAGGTAAAAGAAGATCAATAGCAGTGCTATTAATACCATTATACCGCCTGCGGTTATGCCAAACTTAGCAAACCGGTCTTTAAATAGACGGCTTCGATCCGTATTAAAAGTCGGTTTATTCGGATTTGAAGTCATCAAAACACCCTTATATCTTAACGTTGGGCGCATTATATTTCATCAAAGTGACAGTAATGTTACAGTCGTAATAATTCTTTACTTATATAGAGTCTGTTTGTCTTTGCAGATTAAACTTTCAGCTTTATGAGTGGATTTTAAGCAAAATCACGATTTTAAATAAGATTAAAGTATTGTTTGTAGTAGTGATTGTATTTATTTATACGTTCTTAATGAACTAAATCAATTATTAATTGGACAAACTATTTATCCAAGACAATACTCTATGGGCATCTAATATAACAACAACAAAGTAACCTCTTAAGATGTAACAATCCTTTTGTGGTTAGCTTTTACATACATTTAGAATCACATACATTAGATAGCATCACTTAATGCCTATGCATTTATTTTTTCATTTGGGCTTAAAAAGAGAACTATTATGAAGCAGTTGGTAATAACTATTTTAGGGGAAGATCGCCCCGGTTTAGTAGAAAGTATTTCATCGGTTATATTGGAAAACCATGGCAATTGGTTAAGCAGTAATTTGAGTCACTTACTCGGGCACTTTGCAGGCATTATACAGGTTGAAGTGGCTGAAGAGCATTTACAGACATTTCAAAATGCGCTCAATGGGCTTCCTAAGTTAGATGTTCGCATTGAAAAGGGCAACACTGAAATTGAGCCTGTAGAGCTTGAGCAACTTAACTTTGTGATCACCGGTAACGATCGCCCTGGTATAGTGCAAGAGCTAGCAAGTGTTATTCGCCATAAAGGCGCGAACATTACAAACTTAAACTCTAGGCAGCAAAGTGCGCCAAACTGGGGAGTGCCTATATTTAGTGCTGTTGCCACCGTGAGCCTGCCTAACGGATTGAATAAAGAAGAAGTTATTAATGCACTTGAGTCAATTACGAGTGACTTAGTGGTTGATGTAGAGCAAAGTTAAATCAGCTCTATTATCATGAACACGAAAAAGGCGCTAATTATAGCGCCTTTTTTATGCATAACACCCAGTGCTACATGTCTGCATGACGATTAATACTTTGCATCATCTGCTTCAAACCTTGCTCTTCGAGCTGTAAGATCTCCCCTAGCTTTTCTTGAGCCTCTGGTGACTGCGCTTTATCTGCCAAATAACTGTATGCATTTAATACTTTTTGATGCTGCTGAGATAAATACTCTTGAATTGCTAATTCATCTAGCTCATTACTGCGATCTAAATCAGTAAAGCTGATAATTTCTGAGTGCTCTGAAAAATATTCATAGCAGTATGTATCTAAAGTATTTATTTCAGTGATTGCTTTAAAGCCAATTAAATCCTCAGCGAGTTTTTTTTCATACTCAACACAATAATCGATTAACTGTTTGTTATGCTCTCCAAGTAAATCCCTTACGCTAAAAAAATTAGCCGCCATTTGTGTATGAAACTGAACGGTCCAATCGAACACTTCTTGAATTGTTTTAACTTGCATGTGCGTTCCTTACTTTTTAAAACCTATTGATTAAATAGATGCGTGAATCATGCCAATAAGAAATGCAATAAAATCAGTAGATAAAGAAACGATTGCCTAACTTGTACTGATATTTTCAGTACAAGTTACACAATCAGTGTAAATATTATAGGTTGCGCTTTCGCCACAATAAATACACAGCAGGCAATACCAGCAATGTTAAAATAATAGCGCTAAACATACCGCCAACCATGGGGGCGGCTATTCGGCTCATTACTTCACTCCCCGTGCCTGTGCCATAAAGCACCGGTAATAAGCCAATCACTATGGTTGCCACTGTCATCATTACCGGACGTACTCGTAGACCCGCACCTTCTAGTATCGCCTGTTTAAGCTGCTCTATACTCAAGCTTTTACCCATTTTAGAAGCAGCCTCTACCTGCGCTTTATAGGCTTGGTTTAAATACACCAACATTATAACGCCTATTTCTACGGCCACCCCAGCAAGGGCAATAAAGCCGACCCCCACAGCAACAGAGAAATTAAAGCCTTCTAAGTACATTAGCCAGATACCGCCTATCATCGCCAGTGGTAAAGTCGCCATAATAATAAATACCTCGGTGAAGCTTCTAAAGTTAAGGTAAAGTAGCACTACAATAATGGCTAAGGTAAGCGGTAACACATAACTCAGTTTGGCTTTGGCACGCTCCATGTATTCGTATTGCCCAGCCCAAGTTATAGAGTATCCAGCAGGTAAAATTAGCTGCTCGTTTAGTAATTGCTGAGCATTTGCTACATAACTACCAATATCTGTATCTTTAATATCAATAAAGCTCCAACCATTTAAACGGGCATTTTCACTTTTTATCCCAGGAGGGCCATCACTAATAAATACATCCGCCACATCAGCAAGTGCGATACGTTGACCCGTTGGAGTAACAATAGGTAAAAGCATCAGTTCTTCAGGGGAGTCACGGTACGCTTGCGGATAACGAATATTTACTGGGTAGCGCTCTTGACCCTCAACCGTTTCAGTCACGTTCATACCACCAATAGCGGTTGCGACTACTTGTTGCACATCAGCAATATTTAAACTGTAGCGCGCTGCTTTTTCACGGTTAATATCTACCTTAATATAACGTCCACCCGCTACACGCTCTGAGTAAACAGACGCCGTACCGGGAAGATCTTTAAGTAATACCTCTATTTGTTGACCTATTTTTTGAATTTCATTCAAATTAGGGCCCGCGACTTTTATACCCACAGGGGTTTTAATCCCTGTAGCCAGCATATCTATCCGCGTTTTAATTGGCATTACCCAAGCGTTCGTCAGCCCAGGAAACTTAACTAAAGCATCCAGCTCTTGCTTGAGCTTTTCAGTGGTCATGCCTTCGCGCCACTGATCCTTAGGCTTAAACTGTATAAAGGTTTCAATCATGGTCAGTGGTGCCGGATCGGTTGCCGTTTCCGCTCGTCCAATTTTACCAAATACGGTTTTTACCTCGGGCACAGTGGCAATCAATTTATCGGTTTGCTGCAATAGCTCGCGCGCTTTACCTATTGAAATTCCTGGGTAAGTAGTCGGCATATACATTAGATCCCCCTCATCAAGAGGTGGAATAAATTCACTGCCTATTTTATTTACCGGATAAAAGCCCACTAAAGTGATAGCTAGTGCAATCAGCAAGGTGCTTTTTGGAAATTTTAGTACTAGGTTTAACAGCGGCTTATAACTATTTACCAGTAAACGGTTAACTGGGTTTTTATTTTCAGAGATCACCTTACCCCGAATGAAATAACCCATCAGCACGGGTACTAAGGTAATTGCTAATCCAGCAGAAGCTGCCATTGCATAGGTTTTTGTGTACGCTAATGGCGCAAACATTCGCCCTTCCTGAGCTTCTAAAATAAATACCGGCATAAAGCTCACGGTAATGATTAATAAGCTAAAAAATAACGCAGGCCCAACTTCACTGGCAGAGTCAATCACCACTTGCCAACGGTTTTCATCTGTTAGCGGTTTTTTCTCCATATGCTTGTGCATGTTTTCAATCATCACAATCGCACCATCAGTCATAGCACCAATCGCAATAGCAATCCCGCCTAATGACATGATATTGGCGTTAATTCCCTGCCAATACATAATAATAAAAGCGGTGAGTATACCTAACGGTAAGGTAATAATAGCCACCAGCGATGAGCGTATATGAAATAAAAACACCACACACACTAAAGCCACTACAATAAGCTCTTCCATTAATTTAGAGGTGAGGTTATCAACTGCGTCTTTTATTAAGTGAGAGCGATCGTACACAGGTACAATTTCAACCCCCTCTGGTAGCCCTTTTTTAAGTGACTCTAATTTAGCTTTAACGAGCTCTATGGTTTTTTGCGCGTTTTCACCAAAGCGCATAACCACTACGCCACCTGCCACCTCGCCTTCGCCGTTAAGCTCGGCAACACCGCGGCGCATTTGCGGACCTAAACGCACATTAGCAACATCACGTAACTGTAGTGCAGTACCGTTAGCGTTTATACCTAAAGGAATGGCTTCTAAATCAGCAACACTTTTTACGTAGCCAGTACTAGTGACCATGTATTCAGCTTCTGCCATCTCAACTACCGATGCACCCATTTCTTGATTGCCTTGCTTAATGGCAGTTTGAATAAGGCTTAGCGGAATACCATAAGCACGAAGCTTATCGGGCTGAACGTTTACTTGGTATTGTTTAACCATGCCGCCTACCGATGCCACTTCGGATACACCGGGTACAGTTTGCAGTTCAAATTTTAAAAACCAATCTTGTAAACTGCGTAATTGGCTGATGTCATGCTTACCTGTGGTATCAGTGAGTGCATATAAATACACCCAGCCAACGCCGGTGGCATCGGGCCCGAGCTCTGCAATTGCCGTACTAGGCAAACGGGCAGATACTTGACTTAGATATTCCTGAACACGGCTTCGTGCCCAGTATAAATCAGTGTCTTCGTCAAAAATAACGTACACGTAGGAGTCGCCAAAGAAAGAAAAACCGCGTACTGTTTGCGCCCCAGGTACCGATAGCATTGCCGTGGTAATCGGGAATGTAACCTGATCTTGCACTACTTGCGGCGCTTGCCCAGGATAAGATGTTTTAACAATAACCTGTACATCTGATAAATCGGGTAAGGCATCTACAGGCGTATTTTTTACAGAATACAAGCCACCACCAATCAGTATTGCGGTCAGTAATAAAACAAAAAAACGGTTAACAACAGACCAGCGAATAATTGCAGTAATCATAACCACTCCTACTCATGTTGACTGTGCGAAGCATGCACAGGCGTTATTGTATGAATCACAAATTCACCTTGCTCAATGCTAAAGGTAAAAGTAACTTCATCATTAGGCTTGAGCATCTCAGTCATTACATTTTTTGCTAGCATAAAGTCCATTGTTGCAGGTCCTCGGCCCCACTTTTCAATTGCCTCACGGCTGATATTCACAATTCGATTATTAGCATCAATACTATTAATTACTCCATTTACAGTTGCCGTATTTGGGTTGGCATCACTCATTTGCATACTGTTATGCGAAACTGCTTGCATACGTTTAAAGTCAGAGTTTTTACTCGACTCTGAATCAATTAAAAACTGTGCTGAAGTAACCACTTCATCGTCTGCCATAACACCTGATAAAATTTCGGTATTAGCCGCATCACTTTGCCCTAAAGTTACCTCGACCGATTTAAAACGACCATCCCCAAGTGCAACTACAACACGGTTTTGGCTACCAGTGCGAATAACAGCTTCTTTAGGTACGATTAACTGTTTTTCAGCTACTTGACTATGAATACTGACTTGAGCAAACATATTAGGCTTTAACTGATGGCCTTGGTTATCAAAGCGCAAACGTACTCTTAAAGTACGATTTTTAGCATCTAAGGTAGGGTAAATATAATCCACTTGCCCTTGCCAGCGTTGGCCACTTAAATAATCGAGTGTCATGGTTACAGGCAAGCCAACACGGATAAGTTCTGCTTGGCGCTCAAATACCTCAGCCTCAACCCATACTTCATCAAGCTGAGCAATACTCATCATTGAGGTATCAGGTTTAACATAAAATCCTTCACGAATATTAAGCTCATCAACAACACCACCTTGGCGGGCATAAAATGTTATGTTTTGCAGTACTTGCTGACCTTTTTGCAGGCGTGAAATAAAGCCATCAGACACATTGAGTGATTTTAAACGGGCTTTAGCGGCACGAATTAGCACCGGATTATTACGCTTCAACGCTAAAACAAACTCTTCTTGTGCATTCACTAACTGTGGTGAATATAAGGTATAAAGTGGCTCATCTTGTTTAACCTGATCACCCGCGGCTTTAACGTATAAGGTTTCGACCCATCCCTCTACGCGCGGATGAATATGAATTAGCTGGTCTTGGTTGTATTGTACATAACCTACCGTGTTAACTTCATTTTCAAGTGCAGCAAACGCAACAGGGGTAGTACGCACACCTAAATTATTAATCACTGTGGGTGAAATTTTAATACTGCCTGGCCCTTCATTAGCCCCACGGTCTGACTCTTCGTAAACAGGCACTAAATCCATGCCCATGGGCGATAAACCAGGTTCATCTCGGCGATAATTACTGTCCATAGGTGCGACCCAATAAAGCGGCTCTTTTTTAATACTGGCTTTACTGTCAGTTGGCATAGAGTGCTCACTAGGTAAGCTTAAAAATATCCCCGTAGTTAATGCCGCACTACATATAGCCACCAGTAATAATTTTAAATTAGTATTCATAGCTCGGCTCCTGCTGTGGTGTGTTTTTCAAGCTGGTATCATCAGCACTGGCGTAATAATTTAACCTTGCGATAATTATCTTTTGATCAACATGAATGTTTAGGGCGTCTATCTTGGCATTTAATTGACTAATACGCGCTTGCATTACATCTGAGAAATTACCATCATCGCGAGTGTAGGCATTTAGGGTCGCTTGAGCTTGCTCAGCCATTTGCGGCAGCAGCTTGGCTTGATAAAGCTCGGCGCGCTGATGAAGCCGCGCTAACTGGCTAACTTCCTTAAAGTACATCCCTTGTAGCTTTTTAAGGGCTATTAATTTTTGTGTTTTAGCTTCTTCGCTATCAGCAATGGCAGCATTTACTAGTTGGTCTTGGCGGTTATCGGTAAACAGCGGTAAATCAATACTTATACCCACAGAGAAAAGGTCTGCTCGCGAGCCACCCATTGGCATGTCATCACGATAACCGTACCCCATATTAACGCCAATTTGCGGTTTATAGCCTTGCTCAGCCACACTAATTTGAGTTTGCTTTGCCACTATTGCATTATCCATTGCCATAATTGCAGGGTGCTTTAATAGCATGGTCATTAATTGCTGATACTCTAACTCGGTGTAGTTTTTTAATGCTGTAAGCTCTGAAAAGTCATCACTGACAGGCTGGCTCAGCATAGCGATAGGCAACCATTGTGTTAGCCGCTTTTTAGCACCTTGTAGCTGCTGCTCCAGTTGCATTAATTTATCTTCAAGGCGGGTTAACTCTAATTGCGCTCGAATAATATCTTGTTGGCGTGTTTTGCCCACCGAGCTTACATAGCTTGATTCTGTAATATCAATGAGCTGGGTAAACAAAGCTTTATCTTGCTCAATTAGTGCAATGCTTCGTTGCGCTCTATAAGCATTGAGCCATGACTCAGTAACTATGGTTTTTACTTGCGCGAGTCTATCTTTGCGCAGCCAAGGCTCTGCTGCAGCTGACTGAGAAAGGGCCTTTTGTTGAAGTGCTAGGCTATCGCCTCGACTCAGCGATTGGCTAACTCCCACCTTAAATTGGGTCATATTTTCTTGATCAAAAGCAAAACCATTAGTTGGTAGGTTCATTAACCCTAATGTAAGCACTGGATCAGGTAAGGTTCCTGCGGCAATACTTTTTGCTTCAATTGATGATTGTTTTTGCTTACTGGCTTTAAGCCAGGGCTCATGGTTTAAGGCATAGTTAATTGCCTCATTTAAACCTAGTTCAGCACTGTGTACAGAGACACTAATACTCAACAAGCTACTTATACACACGGATTTTAATACTGCGAAGTGATTCATCACTTGCTCCACTTAAATTTAAAAATAACGAATGAAAACGATTAAATTTATAAGCAGATAGATGACAATAAGCTAAATAACTAAATTTTAAATACACCTACCCTGCGATTATGCAGGCATAGGAGGACGGTAAAGAGAACGTGCAAAGTTAACTTGATGCTGTATTACAGCATGTTGCACTTTTTCAGAGGGTAATTTGGAGGCTATAAATAGTGAGTTTACATGCAAGGCTGAATGCGAACTACAAGCACTCATCGGGCAACTGCAATCTTGGGTTAACGTGCTTTGCTCACTACAGCAATCCATAGACATGGTTGTTGTATCAGCATCGTCACTCATTGCCATCTTACTATGCTGCATCGATGCATGGGTTGCCATGTTCGTATGCGGCATATCACATACCATAGATACAGACGCAACGGCTTGACCCACAAAAGTGAGTAACAAAGTTAGCGTGAGTAAAATACAGTAAATACGTTGCAATGAATTAACCTAAAAATAAATAGACGTTTAAAGTTTATGGGAACTGTGTTTAAAACTCAATAATTAACTGGTTTTTACTACTGGCTTTATGAAGCTACTGGCCGCAATGGCGAACAAGCAATAGCCGGTAAAATACCAAAAACCAGTACCAAACTCAGCATGCATATTAAGTAAATCTTCTGAGTTCGCGTTTGCATTACCAGCCATGTAAGCCACTATTAATGCAATAACAAACACATCCACCATACTCCATTTACTTAAACCGATAATCACCTTACCAAGATTGTGCTTAAACGAAGTCTCCTTCAGCACACAATACAACAATTGAAGCAGCAGCTTAATTGTTGGGATCACCATTGAAAAAAACGCCACTAATATCGCCACTAAGTAGTTTTTGTTATCGGCCAGTTCGTTAACGGTGCCCCAAATACTGCGCGTTTTTTGATAAGCGCTGAACTCGCCTTCAAGTTTATCTAACCCCAACATACTCGAGATCATCATTAGCATATTACGGGTGTTTTGATTCCCTTCATCTGCCAACATTTCAATGCCCGCCTCAGCAAGTTTAGACTTATCAATTTTACCTTCCATACTCAGTACGGGCTGAGTCACCCCGGGAATTAATAAAGCTAAGGCAATTAAAATAGTGGTAGTAGGTAAAAATAAACGCATGGTGTAATACTAAGTAAAATCAATATGTGCCAATCATACCCAAACGTTTTGCGTTAGTCTTGCTCAATAATAGTGGCCAATAGTTCATCCGCATACTGGCGTGCATCCAACATGGCGCTAAATACGGTCTCAATATTCGAGGCTGGGCGAATAGTTTCTAACAACTTTTTAGCCAATTGCCAATTATCTTCCTCTACCGCTTTTATTAAATGTAAAGAATTACCCATCATGCCTTCAAAACTTAATAGTGCACCAGATAACTCAGCCCCTAAACTAAACTCTTTAGCAATAGCTTCCAGTTCCATATCTAAAATAGCATCAAGCACCGACATTAAGCCGACTAAATAACCTTGTTCTGCAATGACTTTTCCGCCTGGTTCTAAAATTATTTGCATGAACTGCGCTCGACATAAGCCTAAACGAGTAAGTTCACTGGGCTTATCTGAGCCAAGCTCGCTTAGCGCCAATACTCGTACAAACTTTCTAATAGAATCTTCCCCTAAATACACAACCGCCTGAGGAATAGACGTTATCACTAAATTTTTATTAGCAGAGCGAGCATTCACTAGTTTTAGGACGCGTGCAGTCAAACCGACATCTTTAGAAATGCGTAGATTAATTTCATTAAAGTCTAAATCTGTGCGGGATGTGCAACGCAGTAAGTCTAAAACAGCCATTTTTAGAGGTTCGATACTGTTGTAACTTAACATTTCTGGATGTGCAAAAAAGAACCCTTGAAAATAATCGCATCCAGCCTCTTTAAGCTGCCTAAATTCATCATAGGTTTCAATTCGCTCTACCACTATTTTAATATTAGGAAAATTGCGTTTGAGCTTTTTCAGCAACATGCTGGTTTTTATTACGGGCTCTTCAACTTCAAGCTTAATATAATCAACCAAACTGAGTAATGGTTGCCATTTTTCATGTGAGTCGTAGTCATCTAACGCAAATACATATCCTGCTTTTTTTAACTCTGTCACTCTCTCAACAACAAGCTCTATATTTTCAGTGCGCTCAACAATTTCAATTACAGTATTCTCAGGCTGTAATAATTTAGGCAAATCCTCTAAAAGCCCCTCGCTCGATAAATTAATAAACGCAGTTTGATTGAGCGTTAGCTTTTCTATGCCAACCAGCATTAGCGCATTAAAAAAAAGTCGCCCAGTGGCTTGCCCGTCAGTTGTTCCTACAGGAAAAGCATTATTAACTGAATCGCGATAGAGCAACTCATAAGCAAAAATACTTTTATCACCGTCAAAAATTGGTTGCCTAGCAATATATTGAGTAACCAAAATAGATGAATTTTTTACCTCTAGATTATTTGGCATTAATCTTCCTACTTAACAGTGATGTCATCATTATTTTTTATTATTTAACCAGTATAGTGAAACTTTAAAGACTTGCTGCAATTTTAATTAGATTAAAAACAAACAAATAAGACTAAATTTATAACCCTAGAGCAGAGTTATTAGTATCCTCATTCTTTATAGGGTTTTTGAGTTTACAACTGCTCTAAGCATACCCAAAGGTTATGGTTATAAGGTATAATGCGATTATTAATTTTTTATAAACTCACAAAAAAGAGTCCCTTATATGAGCATTGAACAAGCCTTAATAGAACGTAGCAGTAACCAATGTGAACTCTGCGCAGCAACAGACAACCTAACTGTATACGAAGTTCCTCCTGTTACCGAAGCTCATTCAGATAAATGCATCTACACCTGTCAAACGTGTAAAGATCAAATTGAAGGCAATAGCGATTTAACCCCGACCCATTGGCATTGCTTAAATGACAGTATGTGGAGTCAAACACCTGCGGTACAAGTTGTTGCTTATCGCATGCTGACTCAGTTAGCAGCTGATAACGGATGGGCACAAGACGCGCTAGATATGATTTACCTTGAAGAAGACACATTAACATGGGCGCAGCAAGCGCTTGCTGAAGATGATGATATTAAACACATTGATAGCAATGGTGTAGTACTACAAGCTGGCGACACCGTCACGTTAATAAAAGATTTAGATGTGAAAGGTAGCAGCTTAACAGCAAAGCGCGGTACAGCCGTGCGCAATATTGGCTTAACCAGCAACCCTGAACATATTGAAGGACGTGTTGATGGACAGCGTATTGTAATTTTAACTAAATACGTAAAAAAATAAGTAATAAATCAAGGCGCCTAGCGCCTTTTTTTATATCTCGACTTTCTTTATTTGCTAGTTAAGCAATGATTAAGCAATTCAACCGTATGCTAGCGACCTTATACCATACTCCATCAAGGAACTCTTATGTTCTCATCGAAGCCAAATTCAATGTTAAAGTCGATTGCAGGCTTGTGTTTTCTAGCAAGTGGCACACTTATGCTGAGCGCATGTAACGATGACACAGCGCAGCAAAATAGTGCTGTGGCGCAAACAATGACCACCTTACCTGTGCAAGTTAGTTACTTAGATCGCAGCCTAATTGCGCCTAATTCACAGCTAACCGTTACCTTGGTTGATGTGTCAAAAATGGATGTGGCAGCAACGGTTATCTCTGAGCAGGTAATTGATTTAGTAGGCGCACCGCCTTATAAAGTAGAGCTTGAGTATAACCTTGAAAAGATTGACCCAACTCACCGCTATAGCGTGCGTGCAACCATTAATAATCAAGGAAACTTGCTATACACCAGCACAACGAGTAACCCGCCTTTTGATAATACGGCCTCATCAGAGCCTTTAGAGATTATTGTTTCAAAAGTAGCGCCAAAGCCAGACGTTGACTTAGTAAACACCTATTTCAAAGCCGTTTCAATCGATGGCAACCCCGTTGTAGTGAATACTAAAGAGCCATTTATTCAGTTTAATAGTGATAACACTGTACACGGCTTTTTAGGATGTAATAACTTTAATGGCGGTTATGAAGTATCGAAGCAAGCAGTAACTTTTACGCAGTTAGCTACCACGCAAAAAATGTGTCATGACAATATGGAACAAGAAAGCGCGATGGCGGCTGTGCTTCAGGCAGCAACGCAATGGCAAATTAATGGTGAAAAATTAGTATTACAAAATGAGGCAGGCAACCAACTTGCTACCTTTAACGCTATTTACTTTTGATTAAGAACGTAACAATACCCCACATATAAGCAAATAAATAAGCCCAGTTAAACTGGGCTTATTTATTTTTATTCGGCGACTAACTGCTCGCTACGGTAAAAACCACTAGGCTTACTCAACAAGCTTACTAGTTTAGGTAACACGTCATCCATAGTTTGTTTCAGCTTCCATGGTGGATTTATCACTATCATTCCAGAGGCGGTCATACCATGTACTTCTGTGTCTGCTTCGGTACCTAATTCAAATAATTGAATATTTTTAATTCCCGCGTCAATTAAACCCTGCTCCATATTATCAATACGTTCTCTGTCCACAACCGGATACCAAATCATATATGTACCCGTCGCAAAGCGTTGGTGGGCTTTGACAATGGTTTGTACTACCGTATTGTAATCGTCTTTTATTTCATAAGGTGGGTCTATTAACACACAGGCTCTGCGCGAAGCTGGCGGTAATAAACCAATTAAGCCCGCAAACCCATTTTCGCCGCGTACTCGAATAGAGCGCTTACCTTGCATGTTTTCTTCAAGTAATACCAAATCTCGCGGATGCAACTCAAAAAACCAGCCCTTATCTTGGCGGCGCAAAAAGTGTTCGGCGATTTTTGGTGAACCTGGGTAAAACGCCAGAGACGAACTTTCATTAAACGATTTTATTAACTCAATGTAGTCGTTTAAGGCACCGTGCTGACTGGTATGTTGCCAAAGTTTTTCTATGCCATCTTGGTACTCTTGGGTTTTTTGCGCGTCTGATGCTGCCAGCTCAAAAAAACCAGCACCCGAATGCGTATCGATATAGTCAAGCGGCTTATCTTTTATTGTTTGATAACCCAGCACTTGCGCTAACACTAAATGTTTAAGTACATCGGCAGGGTTACCCGCATGAAAGGAGTGTCTGTAACTAAGCATTATTTATTTTCGCCATACGCTGTTTAATAAAATTAGTGAACCATAAAGCACACTGCTTTGGCAATCGTCACAGCAAAAGCGGGTGTTTACGTGAACCATTTCTGAATGAAAAAGCCAATAGCATGAATTATCCCTTAACATAGAATAAAAATCACCTAAAACCAGCGTAAATGCTGGCAAATAAACACACTTTGCTTTACATTTGCATGACATTAATTACAGTTATATGAGCGCATTTATGAACAACAATACTCTTCAACAACTCGAACAACTGATCGACCAACTAATTACCCGTAATAATCAGTTGCAAACTGATATTACAGAGCTTAAAGAGCAAAACAGTAAACTGCTTGATGAAAATGAGTTATTACAGTTAGAAGCCCTTGAAAATGAAGAAAAACAAAAAGATGCAAGCACCACCTTGTCGTCATTATTAGATAAATTACAAAGCGCACAACAGGCAAGCTAATGTCTGAGCTGCAAAACCAGCGAGTCACTGTTGAATTGCTTGGTAAAGAGCAGCAATTTGCTTGTCCGGCTGGGCAAGAAGAGGCACTAAAAGCGGCCGCCAAAAATCTGAATGATTTAGTTGAACAAATGAAACAACGTTCAACTGTCAGAAACGATCAAAAAGCATTACTTATGGCTGCTTTGAATTTAAGCCACGAATTGCTTGAAGCAAAAACTCAAAAATCAGTTGAGCTTGAGCATCAAGATCAATTGATTGATAAGTTAAGTCAATACTTAAGCTCAAACTCTGAACACACTAAATAAAAGCGCATTTTGCGCTTTTATTGTTTTTACCGTCAAAATATAGCTAGAGAAAAAGATGCAACCACTTTTAACTAAAGCTCAAAAAATAGGTAAGTGCTTACTGCCTTTAATCTGTCTATTTATACATACAAAAAGCAATGCAGCAGTTGAGTGGCAATCGTTATCGGCTAATATTCAATTTATCAAGCAGCCAGATAGGTTACGTTTTTACGACTCTAATCAAGTGTTAATTCAGGGCAGTGAGTGTGCCTTACTGGTAGATGCCAGTGGTAACTTTGCAGCAGTAGAACAACTGGTTACCGAACTAAAACAACAGCTAAAGACGCCTTTATGTTACTTAGTTGCCACTCATTTTCATGACGATCACTTGCTGGGCATGGCGGTTATGCAGCATTACTTCCCAGACGCAAAACTGATTTCTCACCAACAAGTCGCTAACGACTTTTCGCGTTATCAGCAAGCATTAACAGATAAGCTAGAGGGGTTCGAGAAAAGCATTGAGCTGAGCTATCAGCGATTAGCCACCTTACCCGATGCAGAGCAAGCTCAATGGCGAGAAAAGCTCACTCGCGCTAAAACACGCTTATTTCGCTGGCAGAATTATCAACTAACACCACCAAAAATGAGTATTAGTGAGCCTAAAACATTAGATTTAGGAAATTATGTATTAACTATCAACCCGCATCAGGCACATACTAATGGCGATCTAACACTGCTTGCCGACAAAGGTAAAACCTTAATAGGTGGTGATATCATTGACTGGCTTCCCTACCCTGGGCATGGCGAGCTTAAACAATGGCAAAGTTTATTAAAAAAATATATAAATAATAATTCGCTGTCACTTTTTGTTCCTGGCCATGGCAATTTAGTCGATAAAGTTAAATTAAAACAGTCACTCACGTTTTTAGAAGCAATTACGGAGCAGGTTAAAAATAACCCTGAAGCCAGTATTGAGCAATTACAAAAAAAATTCCCAAGTGAAGTACTAAAACCTTACCAACAAGAACCACTTGATATAAAATCAAGTAACTTATTTTTGCAATCGGGATTACTTCGCGCTAAAAACAGTCAATAACTGAACACAATGGATTGTGTTAAAATATGGAAATATATTTTTTAAAAAGGAACAAAATGCGTCACCTGATCTTATGCTTTGCCATTGTATTGCTATGTAGCTGTAAAACCACACAGCCAGAGATCATTGCGCCTGTAGTCCCTGCACCTGTAGAGCAAAAAACCGCACAATCAAACACGCCGAACTCTACAAACACCAAAAAAATCATTAATAAAAAAACAATACCTAAAGCCCTAAAAGTAACTCAACCAACTGACTTATGGGCACATATTGCTGATAATTTACATTTACCGGTTGAGCAAAATCAGGCGTTAAAGAAACGCATTAACTGGTATTTAAAACAACCGAATTATTTAAAAATAGTGTCTCGCCGTGCAGAGCCTTTTTTATACCATATAGTAAAAAAAGTAGAGCAAAAGCAACTCCCCATGGAACTGGCATTACTGCCATTTGTAGAAAGTGGCTTTAGGCCTACGGCCCGCTCAACTGAACATGCTGTGGGTGTGTGGCAACTGGTTGCAGCAACTGCATATCATTTTGGGGTTAAATCAGATCAATGGTACGACGGACGCCAAGATGTACTGGCCTCAACCGATGCAGCACTAGATTACTTAAGCTATTTACATAAACGTTTTTATGGTAATTGGTTGCATGCACTTGCAGCCTATAACACCGGTGAAGGCCGAGTTAAACGTGCTATAAAACGCAATCAAAAGCGAGGGAAGTCAACTGACTTTTGGGCACTGACCCTACCAAAAGAAACCGCTGACTATGTACCAAAACTATTAGCATTGAGCTATTTAGTAAAACACCCTAAGGCAAAATTTAAACGGCCAAAGCTTCCTTATAAAGCACTGACCACCTCGTTAAATGTGGCAAAACAGTTCGATTTTTCAATTATGGCCAAGCTCTCTGGTATGGGTGTAAAACAGCTACATGCTCTTAATCGAGGTTATTTAAAAAACCAAAGTTCCCCCCATGGCCCGCATACTTTGTTGCTTCCTATTGAGCAACAAGCTTTACTAAAAAACCGTTTTTTTAAAGCCAATTTTGCAGGCGAATACATAGTCAAAAAAAATGACACACTATACGGTATTGCTAGGCATTTTGGCTTGCCTTTAAAGACACTAAAACAGCTCAATAATAAGCAAAATAACTTTATTGGTGTTGGCGAAAAACTTATTTTAGGAGAGCCTCAAACGTTACCTGAATCACTCACTATTAACTATAAAATAAGCCCTTACTTGGAACAAAAAGAGCCCGTCATTCCAACCATCGAGGTAGATTACCACGTTAAGCCCGGTGATAACCTGTGGAATATAAGTCAGTTGTATGGCGTTGCTCATAGCGATTTAGCACGTTGGAATAAGTTATCAGCATCTAGCGTATTAAAGCCTGGGACTCAGTTAGTTTTATTTATACCCCAAGCTGCGACACCTAAAACCACACCGGCTAAAAAAGATCTGTTACTCGACTTACAAAATACATTAAATCATCCCCGTTAAGTTTCTAAAGCGCAGCATTTCGCGTAAAATTGCTTTTTAATTTATTTAAATCTTAAAGAGACATGCATGCAAATCAGTAAAAATTCGGCCGTTGAATTTCATTACACCCTTAGCGAAGCCGGTGAGCAAATAGAAAGTAGCCTTAACGACGCGCCATTAAGTTACATTCACGGCAGCGAAGGCATGCTACCCGGTTTAGAAACCGCACTTGAAGGTAAAACTGCTGGTGATAAATTTAGCGTAACGTTATCTCCAAGTGAATCATACGGCGAGCGTGTTGATGATTTAATTCAGCGCATTCCGCTTAAGCATTTACAAGGCGATGTAAAAGTGTGGAAGCCAGGTATGACTGCAATGGTGCAATCAAATCAGGGTCGCCATCAAGTGACTATCGTAAAAGTAGGCCGCTTTAATGCTGATTGTGATTTAAACCACCCATTTGCTGGTAAAACGCTGACCTTTGATGTTGAGGTTGTATCAGTTCGTGAAGCAACAAGCGAAGAAATCTCTCATGGCCACGTTCATGCTGAAGGTGGTTGCGGCCACGCACATTAATTGCTAATTAGAGGAACAAGTATGTCAAAAGTTGCAATAGTAACCGGTGGCTCTAAAGGCATTGGCTTTGCTGTGGTACAGCGATTATTAACTAACGGCTATCAGGTTCATAACTTAGATATTGAGCCAAGTGAGAGTGGTGTTTTTCATCAATGTGATGTTAGTGATGTAACCGCCGTACGCCAGTGTATACAGGCTATTATTGAAAAAACACAACGTATTGATGTACTTGTTTCAAACGCTGGTAAGCATCTAAGTGCCACAATTGAGCACACCGATGAAGCGACATTCGATGCGTTAATGGCACTGAATGTTAAAGGTGCGTACGCGGCTATACAAAGCGTATTACCAACAATGAAAGCACAAAAAAATGGCGCTATTGTGTTAATTGCCTCAGATCAGGCCATTATAGGCAAACAAAATTCATTTGCTTATAACTTAACTAAGCACGCATTGGCTTCAATGGCTAAAACCACCGCCTTGGATTACGCAAGCTTTAATATTCGCGCTAATGCAGTGTGCCCTGGCACCATAGAAACGCCGTTATTTCATAATGCAATTGATGCATATTGTAAAAGAAGTGGTGCTAACAAAGCCGATATTGTTGCAGAAGAAGCCGCCTTACAACCGCTCAACCGTTTAGGTCAAGCCGATGAAGTTGCTGCACTGGTAAGCTTTTTAGTAAGTGCAGATGCCAGCTTTATTACTGGTAGCTTACAACGTATTGATGGCGGCTACACAGCACAATGAGCACTAAAATTATTGACCCGCATCTGCACTTTTTTAATTTGCTGGAGGGTCAATACACTTGGCTACAAGGTGCGAACCCACCAGCTTGGTCTAACTTAGATAAAATAAAGCAGCCCATCAGCGTTGCTGAACTGATCAAAAGTACTAACTTTGAACTCGCAGGTTTAGTGCACATAGAAGCTGGGTTTGATAATAACCAGCCAGTTAAAGAATTAAACTGGTTAGCCAAACATATTAAAACTATACCTTATAAAGCAATTAGCTTTGCAACAATTAACCAGTCAAATAACGCATTTAAACTAGCACTTCAGCAGCTAGATCATCACTCTCTTGTAGGCATTAGAGATATCACTGAAGGTCATGATGCCGAGCGCTTATTGAGCCCTCATTGTCTCGATAACCTGCGGCACTTGAGCCAATTAAAGCTGCATTTTGAAGCCCAATTTGAAGTAGAAAACCTCAACATCACTGAGCGGCTCATTTCTTATGCCAACCAAGTTAGTGGTTTACAAATAATCATTAATCACGCAGGGCTTGCACACAACCTTGCTAACTGGGCAACTGCAATTGAACTACTTGCAAAACAGCCTAATGTTGCGATTAAGTTTTCAGGTTTTGAATTACTCATGCTTAATAGCGAGCAGCAAAACCAATGTTTTAAACATATTTTAAAGCATTTTGGTATGCAAAGAGTGATGTTTGCTAGCAACTTCCCCGTGTGCCAAATTAATATTAACTACAACGAGTTATGGCAACATTATCGCAGCCTGTGTAGCGACGATCTTACATGGCAATATTTGAGTTACAAAAATGCTGCAAGCCTCTATCAACTCTAAATGAAAACCGCTATATTTAGCTCAACAGTTTAAAAAACGAGCATGCGTATGGCCATTTTTAATTCATCTTCTCTTAAATACACATTACTCCCTTTTTCACTAGCCGCTTTATTAACAGGTTGTGGTGGTGGAGGTAGCGACAATGCGACCAACCCAACAACTGATAATAGCGGCTGGACCTCAGCTGTATTTGCCAGTTCAGGGCAATTTAAAGGTCAATGCCAAGCAATTAATGAAAAAAACTGGCTACGCTCTTGGAGTAACGAAACCTACCTATGGTATGACGAAATTATTGATACCAACCCTGCATTAACGTCAGGGGTTATTGATTACTTTAATACTTTAAAAACGGAGCAACTGACTGAGTCAGGTGCGAAAAAAGATAACTTTCACTTTAGTTTGCCGACCGATGAGTGGCAAAGACAAAATCAATCCGGCCTAAGCTTTGGTTATGGCTTTAATATAAAAATAATTGCCGGTAGCGCGCCACGCCAAGCAGTTGTTAGCTACACCGAACCAAATACCCCAGCTAGTAATCAAAATATTATTCGTGGTTTTGAGCTTTTAGAAGTTGATGGCGTTGATTTTATTAACACCACCTCATCGAGCGAGGTAGGTATTATCAATGCAGGTTTATTCCCCGAGCAAACCGGTAAAGTTACCGAATTTGTATTTAGGGATATCAGCACTAATGAAAACCGCACAGTGACACTCACGTCTCAAAACATCGAATCGCAACCAGTAATGAATGTTCGTACCGATTTAGTCGCTGGTGATGTTGGTTATTTTCAATTTAATAGCCATAACGCCATAGCCGAAACACAGCTTTACAACGCCTTTAACCAACTCGCTGCCAGTAGCATTAAAGATTTAGTCATTGACGTGCGCTATAACGGGGGGGGATTATTACAAATGGCTAGCCAAGTAGGCTACATGGTGGGGGGCAGTAACACGCAAGGTAAAATATTTGAACGAACCATATTTAATGATAAATACCCTAATACCAACCCCGTCACAGGCCAAGCACTGACGCCGATGCCTTTTACAAATCGTTTTATCGGCTTTGAAAATAATCCTGCAATTGTAGCGGGCACGCCGTTACCCACCTTAAACTTAGAACGGGTATTTGTACTTACCACCAGCAGTACCTGCTCGGCTAGTGAGGCTATCATTAACGGGCTGCGCGGAGCAGATGTTGAAATTATTCAGATAGGCGCAGGCACCTGCGGTAAACCGTATGGTTTTTACCCTACCGACAACTGCGACACCACTTATTTTACTATTCAATTTACTGGCGAAAATAACAAAGGTTTTGGTGAATATTCAGATGGCTTTGCACCGCAAAATACCATTGATGACGCACGACAACCGGTTCGTATTGCTGGGTGTGCTGTTGCCGATGATTTTACTAAGCGCTTAGGTGATGCTAGTGAAAGCTTATTAAGTACAGCGCTGAGCTATAGAGAAAACGGCAGTTGCCCTGCCCCAAGCTCAATAAATAGTGTTCTTGGTTTTGCGCCCACTATCGCCACCGATATGCCAGAAGTAAAAGATATGCGAGTTCAAACCATGCTACAACAAAATATTATTCTTAGTGATAACATGAGATAAGCAATGAACATATTATTAGCAATAAGCATGACTGCAGCGACATTAGGGTTAACGGGTTGCTTAGCGCAAAGCTCAGAACCCACACCTAAGCTACAGCATGCGTTACTAATTGAGCCCAATAGCGCTAAAGTAGCCGATGCGATTACGCAACTGCTACATAGCTCACAGGTTCAATTAACCGACGACGTTTTTGTAACCTCAAGCACAGTTACACTTGAGCAACTTAATCACAAAGATCCTCAGGGAAATCCGATTATGGGCAAGCAGCTTAATATGCCGGATCAGTTTGAACTGATGATTAAGGGAGAGCGCTGTTTTGTTCGCCATCTTGATAGCAAAGCAACCATCGAACTAAAACAGGTACTTTGTAAAATAAATCCACAGCGATAAAAAAGCCGGTCAGTGAGTTATCACTTACCGGCTATTCTTAAATAGAGCTGTTTAACCTGAACTCTGGATAATAAATCCATCTCAAGCAGAGTTCAGGTTATTTATTTTATTTCTACACGTTGTGAACGCATTACAATTTCATCGTTAAGCTCAATCCCAAGACCTGGTTCTTCTGATACTTCAAAAAAGCCATTTTTAGGTTGTGGATCTTGTAAGCACAGCTCTCTGTTCCACTTTTTAATCGCATAAGTATGATGTTCATGAATTAAAAAGTTAGGGATTGCTGTTTCTAAATGTAATGCTGCCGCGGTTGCAACCGGCCCACCACACACGTGTGCCTGAATACGCACGTCAAAAATATCTGCGTAATCACATACTTTTTTAGTTTCAGTAAAGCCACCACATAAACCAATATCTGGCTGTAGTACATCAATGCTTTGATCTTCTAAATATGGACGCACGCCCCAACGGTTATATAAGCGCTCGCCGCCTGCAATAGGCACAGCCACTTTATCAGCCACTTTGGCATGTAATGAGTGGTTTAAATAATTCACCGGCTCTTCAAAATACATACAATCAAATTCTTCTGCAATCTCACCAATTTGAATTGCTGATGTCGCACCAGGTAAACTGTGGCATTCAAAAATAATATCAACTTCGTCACCCACAGCTTCACGAATAGCCTGCATACGAGCGCGGTATAGTTTCATTTCTGGGCGAGAAATAATATTTGTGCGGTCGTAATAGGTGTTGCCGTCTTTATCGTATTGAATTGGGTCAACCTTTACCGCATCGTAACCTTCCGCTACTGCTTTTAGTGCCGCTTCGGCATATTCTTGTGGCTGTACCAGCGCTTTAAACTCACTGTCCCAGTCAAACTGTAACTGCGATGCATAAGTACGTAGTTTGTCGTTAACTTTACCACCAAGCAACTGATACACAGGTAAACCCAATGCTTTACCCTTTATATCCCAAAGCGCAGTATCAATCGCACTCATTGCAGCATAAACTACCGGCCCACCACCTAAACCCCAAAAGCTTTCACGCAACATACGTGACCATAGTTTTTCAGTTTGAAACGGGTCATGGCCAATTAAAAAGGCATCGGCCATTTCTTTGATCATCGCAGCGGCAGCGCTGTGACCTAAGTCATACGCAAGACCGGCTTCACCTACACCGCTAATCCCTTCATCGGTATGAATGCGAACAAATACCGGCGTCCATGCAGGACGCTCAGGACAATGAATGTCAAAGACTTCAACGCGATTTACTTTCATAAAAAATTCCTTATTAACCTTTATCGGTTATTTTGCAAAACTTGGGTCAAGACGATACGCTTTTCGTAACATGGCAGGCCATGCTAGCTGCCCCCCAGTACTGCCGCTGTGAACAACGTTCGCTTGATTATAAATGTTATCAATAATAGCTTGTGGTACTGCAATCGCTTCTTGTGCACTTGATTGAATAGCTAACTGTATTTCACAGGCACGTTGAAGGTCATAAAAGCGCATAAACGCATCACCTACTGTTGGCCCTACCGTTAAGCCGCCATGATTCACCAATAGCATATGGTTGGTGCTACCTAAATCTGTTTGCAGGCGTTTACGCTCATCATCATTCACCGCTAGGCCTTCATAACCATGGTATGACAGAGAGGGTAATGAAAACATCGAATACTGACTTAACGGTAACAGCCCTTCTTTTTGTGTTGCAACTGCAATGGTTTCTTTAGTGTGTAGGTGTATTACGCAATGGGCATCCTCGCGTACTTCATGAATGGCACTGTGAATGGTGAATCCCGCAGGGTTAATATCAAATGGAGTATCGTCAATAATGCGGCCATTTAAATCAACTTTAACTAAGTTAGATGCAGTGATCTCATCAAACGTTAAACCGAACGCGTTTACTAAATAATGATCCGTACCTGGTAGGCGAGCAGAAAGGTGCGTATAGATTAAATCCCCCCAACGAAAATGGTCAACTAATCGATAACATGCGGCTAAATCAACACGTAGTTGCCACTCTTGTTCTGATACTTTATTTTTTAAATCGAGCTGGGGTAAATCAAACATAACAAGCCTTTTAAAACACAGCATAGCGCTAGTGATTGTAGATGTTTAGAAGTCTAAATGAGTATTCGCATGATGGCAATCACCAAATAAAAAAGCCACAC
Source organism: Pseudoalteromonas sp. S1608 (assembly GCF_005887265.1). Classification (GTDB taxonomy): domain Bacteria; phylum Pseudomonadota; class Gammaproteobacteria; order Enterobacterales; family Alteromonadaceae; genus Pseudoalteromonas; species Pseudoalteromonas undina. The sequence continues at coordinate 29,644 of NZ_PNDK01000052.1, read as the reverse complement.
AAAGGTGTGGCTCTTTTTAGATTGCGTTAGCGATTATTGTACTTTTGATAGGTAATCGGCAATTGCTTCAAATTCTTCATCAGTCACAGTCGCAACCATTGCTTTCATCGCCATAGACATACCATTGCTACGTGCGCCTGACTTGATGTCTTTCATTTGCGCTACTAAATACTCTTTGTTTTGACCATTTAGTTTAGGGTACATCGCCATAATAGGTGCTTTACCATCTGCACCATGACATGTTTGACAATTTTTAGCGGTGTAAAGTGCAGCGCCATCAGCAGCGGCGGCTGAAAACGAAAAACTTGCGGCTAAACCAATACCCGCGCCTAATAAAAGTGTTTTTATCTTGCTCATTGTATTTACTCTTCTTTTTACGGTTAAAAAAAACGGTTGTGATAATTGTAGTCAATAAATCTTTAAAAAGCATACGTCCTTGATAAGGTTTGACGATCAATCAGAACAAATACGTGTATCCCTCATAAAACAAATATTAGCTTGCCTTAGCTGAGCAGATACTTAATAACACCTTACCAAATAAGATCGTCTGGCACTTCAAAATCAGCATACGGATCGTCTTCGTCTTTAGCTTTGTTCTCAGGTTCGACATGAAACACAATATACTTTTCATCAACCTCAGCCACTTTGCGTGCAGGCTCGTCTTCTAATACGTAAAACTGGCCTTCTAATACACAAATAGCTAAACGTCCGCCCGAGAGCGCCTTTTGCGTTTTCTCATTCACATCAAGCCCTTTCACTTTATTTTCATAAGTAAAGTTAAAGGTACGCTCACCGCGAATTGACTCTTGATTGTGATGCTCTAGAATTTGCTTAACACGGGCTACTTGCTCGCGTTGCTTTAATTCTTCTTGGCGCGTTTTGTTAAGCTCTTCGGCTTTTTGCTGCTGCTCAAGCTTGGTTTGCTGAATATGTTTTTGCAAATCATTTGGGTTACTTGTCGCTCCCTTCTTTTGCTTTTTCTGTTGCTTGCGCTTTTCTGATTTAGCAACTTTGGCTTTATGTGATGTTGTTAAACCAGCTTGGAGCAATTGCTCTTGTAGTGACCCCATGGCGTGTTCCCACTAAAAACGAATATTAATGCTATTTTAATCACCAACGAGCGTAAATAACAGCGCTATTGGTATTAATCTAACAAACTACTGAAAACAAAGCATGATTTAGCGCAATAAAGATTAATTTATGAAAACCCTAGGATATAATGCGGTTCAACTAATAAGCAATGTTAACGGCAGTCGATGCGCTTACCTCACTTACTCTTTTGTTCTGTTTTCATTTTTTTTGTTTTATACGCACCACAGCCATTGTTAAGTTTATTTGCCACTGAATTTAATGTAGCGCCTGCTGTTGCAGGCAGCTTAATGACGGCCACTATGTTGCCTTTAGCTATTGCCCCTTTGGTGTATGGACTGTTTTTAGCTAAGCGAAATCCTTTATTGATATTACGCTTCGCTATGTTGTTACTGGGTGTGGGTTGTATCTTATTTATTTATGCCCCGAGTTTTGAGCTACTGTTACTTGTTCGGTTTTTACAAGGGCTGACTTTACCCGCCGCATTGACTGCCATGACCAGCTTTATTGGTATGAGCTATCAAGCCGATACATTACAAAAAAATATGACTCTTTATATTGGTAGTACTATTGTCGGTGGTTATTTTGGCCGAGTATTGGCTGCGCTCTTTAGCGACTTGTGGTCATGGCAAAGTTTTTATTACTTAATTGCTGCCATGTTGATAATACTCGCGCTTAGCATTCCCCATAAACGCTTTGTTTTGAGTCGCTCTAGTGAGGTGTTATCACCTTTAGATTATATGAAACAACTTAAAGAAGGCTCGGCACTTAAGCTTTATGGTGCCATATTTTGTATGTTTTTTTGCTTTGCAGCGCTATTAAACTACTTGCCTTTTATTTTAAAAAAGACCTTTTTAATTAATAACACTCGCGACATTGGCTTAGTTTATAGCGGTTATTTAATTGGCGCGTTAGCCTCTATTTTTACCCCGTGGTTATTAAAAAAAATGACCTCAGCTTGGCGCTTATTGGCATTGGTATTCCTGTTTTATAACCTCAGTATTGTGTTATTAATGAGTCATTCATTGATGTTGTTTTTAATTGCATTCACACTATTTTGTGGCGCTATGTTTGTAATTCATTCAACAGCGGTACCATTGGTTAATAAAATTAGTCACGCTCCACCGAGTGTTACTAATGGTTGTTACGTGTCATTTTATTATAGCGGTGGCGCACTAGGATCGTTATTACCTGGGGTGGTTTATCAAGCACACGGGCAAACCGCATTTATGGCAACACTTCTTGCGGTTTGCTTATGTGGGCTGGGTCTTATTTTGTGGGCTCAGCGCGAGGGTAAAAACATCACCCGCGGCTGATGTTCAGTAAAATCAAAAAAACGCAGTAAATCAGGCTTAGTTAATAACCACGTTTGGGTGTTTTCAAATGGATGGCAATGAAATAAATCGCCAAACCAAATATCCTGATCAAGCCAAAGCGTTACATCTCGTTGCTTATCGTTCATTAAGCTGAGCATTGACACACAACCTGGTGCAACTTTTAAGTACTTAGCCAAGCGCTCATTAGAGGCAAACCCTAAACGCGATAGGCCTTGCTGTTTAGACAACGATTTTAAATCGAGTTGTTTATCATGCGCGGTGATCACTAAAAAATGGCGCTTACCTTCGTTATCTCGCAAAAATAGATTTTTTAAACGTGTTCCTGGGCGATTCACCATCAGCTCATCGGCATCTAAGCTACCATTCAACGCTGGATGCTCAATCACATCATAGTTAATATCAAGTTGGGCTAACACCGCCGCTAATTTTTGTTTATCTGCTAACATACTACAAACAACGCCCTCTTAATTGCACACTTAAATCTCGCCATAGCACTTCGTTTATTTCATGCTTATCTGCACAATAGTTACGTTGTGCAAGCTCTTTATTGAGAAACTCTACCGCTTGATCTTCTAATTGTAACTTGAGCACGCTCGACTCTTCAAAGTGCTCTTGTTCGGCAAAACGCTTTACATCGCTTCGGGTTAGCTTTTTATTAATATTAATTTGCTCGCGGCTCTTAGCCTTTACAGAGACCACATAGGCAAAAAGCTTATTACCTTGATCATCAACGGTGTCATAAAATTGTTTATTATTAATTTCATAGGGAGGCTCATCTACCGAGCTGGCACAGCCAAAAAGGAAAACCATTAAAACTAAAGCGTATTTTTTCATTATGTATTGTCGTTTTAGTAAATATTGAGGCCGAGTTTAACAAAAATTAGTTAAAACGGAAAAATTTGTGAAAAAATACTTGACCGAAAACGTAAAAATATTTAAAGTTCACCCCGCTTAAGACTCAGCACTTAAGCATTTACAGTACATGTAAATTAGGAATGTGGGGCTATAGCTCAGCTGGGAGAGCGCCTGCCTTGCACGCAGGAGGTCAGCAGTTCGATCCTGCTTAGCTCCACCACTTTCCTATTCTCTCCTTTAAGTAATATCCTTATTTTATATTCTAAATAAATTTCTCTGTGTTTTTTCATCTCTATGTTTGCTTAGTTGTTTAATTTTGCTAAATCGAGATCAAAAATGCCGAGCAAAGCCCGGCATTTTCATCATTTATTGAGTTGGGTTAGTTATTCGCGAACTTGACCAACACCATTAACTAAATATTTTTCAGTGGTTAATGACTCAAGTCCCATAGGGCCATAAGCATGTAGCTTAGTCGTTGCAATACCAATCTCTGCACCTAAGCCTAGTTGTGAGCCATCAGAAAAGCGTGATGACGCATTAACCATAACAACCGACGCATCAACACTACGTTGAAATAACTCTGCCGCCGCATCGTTCTTAGTACAGATAACTTCAGTATGATTTGAACCGAATTGAGCAATGTGCTCAACGGCTGCATCAAAACTTGGCACAATACGAATTGCTAACTCTAAGTCTAAGTACTCTTCACCAAATTCGTTATCAGCAAGTACTGTGGCGTTATCAAAATATTCAGCCGCTTTGGCGTCAGCATTAATTTTTACACCTTCTTGACGAAGTACAACTGCACACAGATTTAAAAACTCATCAGCTACATCTTGGTGTACCACTAAACCCTCAAGTGCATTACATACACCAGTACGCTGAGTCTTACCATTAAGCAGTAAATTTAGTGCTACTTCTAAATCAGCATCTTTATCTACATATAAATGACAAACGCCTTTAAAATGCTGAATAACAGGGATTGTGCTGTTTTCAGTAACATAGTTAATTAGGCCTTCACCACCACGAGGGATGATTAAGTCAATGCTATCGCGTTGTTGCATCAATTCCATTAGTAAAGCACGGTCAGGATCAGGAATCACTGAAATTAGCGCAGTTGGTAGACCATGTTTTGTAAGCACGCTATGCATTACACTGGCAATGGCTTGTGAGCTTTTCAGCGCTTCTTTACCACCGCGTAAAATAACACCGTTACCTGACTTAAAGCACAATGCACCTGCGTCAGCCGTTACATTAGGACGCGCTTCATAAATCATACATACTACGCCAAGTGGTACACGCATTTTACGAATTTTAATACCATTTGGGCGTTCAGTAATGTCACGTAACTGGCCAACAGGATCATCTAATGAAACAATCACTTCGATACCCTCAGCCATGGCTTCAATACGCTCATCATTCAATGTTAAACGGTCTATCATTGATGCTGCTAAATTATTGTCGCGTGCTGCGCTTAGGTCACTTTCATTTTCTTTGATTATAAATTCTTTTTGCTCTCTTAATGCCGCTGCCATATCGGTTAACACTTTGTTTTTAGTCTCGGTATCGAGTAAAGCAAGTGTATGTGCAGCCTTTGCTGCCTGGCGTGATATATCCGTAATTAAACTCATGACTTCTCCAATAATGCGATATCTTTTTCTGAAATAATTGGTCCAATTGAATCCTGCATTTTTTCGCTGAATTCACTCTGCTCGTTATCTGCAATAAAGTTTAACAAGCAGCTACTGTAATTTGCTGTGGCTTTAGCTAAACGCGTACCATCTTCACTGCGAACTAAGATAGTATCGCCCACAGCAAACTCGCCATGTACTTCTCTGATCTCATCGCCACGTAAGCAACCGTCTTCACCTTCTAATGAGTCATCAAATGACCCTTCAACAACGACTTCCCCCTGCTCATTAGCGGTATGTGTCATCCAGTGAATAGAATCTTGCATTGGTTTTTCATAAGGCAAGAATACGCTACCTGGGTTTTCACCGGCTAACAAGCGAGTAAAGGTTTCTTCTTTAAAGCCATTAATAATGTAAGTTGCAATACCATGTGAAGTGGCTTTCTCTGCCGCTTCAATCTTGGTTTTCATACCACCTGTACCTACCGCACTGGTAGCACATCCTGCCATAGCATAAATAGAATCATCAATTGATTTTATTTCAGGCAATAATACGGCATCGTCATGTAGATTTGGGTTTTTATCATACAAGCCATCTACATCAGAGAAAATCATTAATGCATCGGCATCAGCGGCTGCTGCAACCATGGCTGATAAATTATCGTTATCACCCACTTTTAAATCATCTGTTGTTACTGCATCATTTTCATTAATGATAGGTAGCACGCCGTGTTCTAGCAATGTAAATACGGTTTCACGGATACTCTGGTAACGCTCACGGTCACGTAAGTCACCATGAGTTAATAATAGCTGTGCTGATGGAAAATCAAAGAAACGATCCCACATGGCCATCATTTCTGTTTGCCCTGCTGCAGCCATCGCTTTTTTCATTACCACTGAACGAGGTTGGTCTGATGGAAATAAATGTGAGCCAGCCGCTACAGAACCAGATGAAACTAAAATAACCTCAATTCCACGTGCGCGACAGCGGACAATAAACTGTGCGATGGTTAATAAATAACGTGAACGACAGCCATCTTGATCGGGTGCAATTAAGGCACTGCCCACTTTAAGTACGATACGTCGCCAATTTAACTTTTGCATAAGTGCTCAACTTTCCATTTAATTTGTATTCATCACATAGATGAATGAAACCAGGTCGCCATGTCTATAAACACAGCGTCGAATTTGTTTATCATTGCCCACACTTTTTACACACACGTACACCGTCTCTAAAACTAGCGTTTTAAATTGAGATGCAAAAAATAAATAGTATTAACCCAATAAATAAATCGGATCGTACTAACTAAAAAAATATAAAGTGTTGTTTATGTATCGCTGTAAAAAGCTGTGTGCGGCCTTTTTATTAACAACATACATAGAGCCTCTTAAGTCTGGTACACCAACAGATAGGGTGATGACTTAAGGACCGAGATTTAATCGCCACGATGGGGATTAAATATTGAAAGGTAATAGTTCAACTCAAACTTTTATTTATCTGCATTGAGCAAATAAACACATTGAGCAAAACCATACCAAAGAGTACGGTAAATGATGTTGTGTGTTCAAATATAACAAAACAAAGCAAAAACAATCAGTAAGAGAGTTAAGATGTTTATATCTAACATAATCTAGTATTTAAACTACAAACTTGATTAGATAACTAATTATTCGAACACGAAGTATAATACGTTAAAGTAGCTGCTTAGATCAAGGCTAAAATTCAAGCTGAATAGGTCGACACTACTAAAGCTAGTGTTTTTTGTATTAAGTATCATATGGTTAGACTACTATAAATATGAATTATATAGACTATAAATTTGATAACATTTTAGAAAATGACGTTAACACTAAATAAATAAGTATTATTTATTAGCTAAATTGAATTTACACGTGTATACCCACTGTATTACTGGTAGGTAACAGTTATACTTTTAAACATTATTAATATTAAGGAGTTTTTACTCTATGTCAGCAATTTATATAGCCGGTATTGCATTGTGTTCGGTGCTAGCCCAATGGGTCGCCTGGGCGTTCAGAGTACCCGCTATTCTGTTTTTGTTGCTTACTGGGCTTTTATTAGGGCCATTTAGTGGCGTATTAGACCCAGATGCCTTATTAGGCGATTTACTTTTTCCTGTGGTGTCTTTAAGCGTTGCTGTGATTTTATTTGAAGGGTCTTTAACACTGCATTTTCGGGAGCTTAAAGGGATCAGTAAAGTCGTAAGAAACCTCTGCTCTATTGGTATGCTTATGACCTGTGTCGTTATCAGCTTAAGTGCCTATTGGTTATTAGAGTTAAATTGGCGAGTCGCAGCAGTACTTGGCGCTGTGCTTGTTGTAACGGGACCAACGGTTATTGCGCCACTGCTTAACTCAATGCGACCCACTCAAGATATTGACCGTATTTTACGCTGGGAAGGCATAGTCATAGATCCTATTGGCGCTTTATTTGCGGTATTAGTATTTGAAGCTGTGATGTTAGTTGGCCAAGGTGAAGTACTTAGCCACACTATAATTGCACTAGTTAAAACCGTTGGGGTTGGTTTAAGTATTGGTGTGGTTTCGGGTTGGATCACAACGCAACTGATGCGCCGCGAATGGTTGCCATTTGAGCTACATAAATTTGGCATTTTAGCGTTAGTGTTAATTAGCTTTTCGATTTCAAACCATTTAAGTCATGAGTCAGGATTATTGGCCGTAACTGTATTTGGTATTTGGTTAGCTAATCAAGATGACCTAGAAATAGATTCGGTGCTTGAGTTTAAAGAAGATCTGTCGATGATTTTGATCTCAACCTTGTTTATTTTACTCGCTGCCAGATTACAACTATCTGACTTAATGATGCTAGATAGCGACGTGTTTATATTTTTAGCTATTGTGCTATTTATTGCGCGCCCGTTGTGTATTGCTATTTCAACCTTTGGCACCGATTTACCAATGAAGTCTCGCTTGGTGCTGGCTTGGATTGCGCCTCGCGGTATAGTTGCTGCAGCCGTAGGCTCTGTATTTGCGTTAAGTATGATAGAAGCCGGTGTAGCCGATGCTGAGAAAATGGTGCCATTGATATTCACGGTTATTATCGTCACTGTGGTACTGCAAAGCTTAACGGCTATCCCTGTTGCTAAGTTGCTAGGGGTGCGCCAGCCCTCCCCTAATACTATTTTAATTATTGGTGCCAACCATGTATCTCGTGCTATTGCTCGTGGTTTAAAGGAACAAAACATTCCCGTTCACTTATCAGATCCTGCTTGGGAAAACTGTAAAATGGCACGTATGGATGGTTTGCCTTGTTATTACGGTAATCCACAATCTGAGCATGCTGAACGCTATTTACCTTTAACCACTATTCGCAGTGTTTTAGCGCTTTCACCTAATCGTCATCATAACGCATTAGGGGTGCAGTATTTTTCTCATTTATTGAATGAAAAAAATGTATTTTCACTTCGCTCATCGTCATCACATGCTAAAGCAAATAAAGACAGCGCGACGTTCTTATCACGACAAATTCTGTTTGGTGAAAACGGAGCATATGCACGCTTAAGCAGCGTTATTGCCAAAGGCGGTAAAGTGAGTGCAACACGAATATCTGAAGAATTTAGCTGGCAGCAGTATTTAGAAATGAACCCTGAAGCAATTCCACTGTTTATTCTCAAAGGGGATAAAGACAGTGATGAAGACGCTCCAGTGAAAATGAGGCCTTTTACTAGTGATATGGAAAAGCCACCACAAGAGGGTGAACGAGTAGTTGCATTGCAACCGCCTAAAATATCGCTATTAAAAGATCCTGCCAATAACAAAGTCAAAGACAATAAAAAAGACGAGTAATAACTAAAAAAAGCGAGAGTGCGGCAAAAGCACTCTCGCTTTTTTACATAGGTAAGCGCGCGCGGGTAACGACACTGGCTGGCATTTTTTCAGCAAGTTTAGTTAATGCTCTCTCTATTTTTTTATGTGTCGCTTTATCAGCTACCGTGGTGTTAAACAGCCAACGATAAGCATCTTCGAAATCTCTTGGACTTCCATAACCTTGATTAAACAAACCAACTAATCGTAATTGCGCTTTTAAGTTGCCTTGCGCTGACGCCTCACGTAAGTAGGTTATTGCCATGGTTTTGTCTTTTTGGACCAACTGCCCAACGTCGTAGTAGCGACCTAGTTGCTCTAATGCAGCCGCTAAGCCCTGCTCAGCCGCTTTTTTCATGTAATACACACCTAAAGCAACATCGCGCTCAACACACACTTTATAAGCGAGCATATCACCGTATAGGAATTGATATGATGGCAATGCCATTTTATTGGCTCGCGCTTCTATATCTTGCACTAACTGGCAATTATCTGCCTTTACGCGCGCTAGATGAGTGTTCTCATTAATTAAAGCTATTAACTCAGATTCAGTATACAGCGGCACAGCTGCAGGACTTTCTTCAGCTAAGCTATTGCTTATATTGAATAAAGTAAGTGTAAGTAGTGATAATGACCACACTGAGCAACGAGAAGATAAACGCATATTAACCACTTTAAAAATAAACTTACCAAATAATATACAAAGATCGTTCCACTATTAATAGCGTCACTTTTCTGCAGACATAAAAAAAGCTGCGCATGGCAGCTTTTTTTCAACATAAACCCAATTATGCAAATGGGCTACGAAGTATCATCGTTTCAACACGATCAGGACCTGTAGAGATAATATCAACAGGTACGCCAGTGATTTCTTCAATACGTTTAATGTAATCAATTGCCGCTTTAGGTAAGCCTTCAAGTGATGTTACACCCACTGTATTTTCAGACCAGCCAGGCATTTCTTCGTATACTGGCGTTACTTTATCGTAACCTTCAGCTGCTAATGGCGTCACGTTAGTCACAGTACCATCTTCAAGCTTATAACCAGTACAGATTTTAAGTGTTTCTAAACCATCTAAAACGTCAAGTTTAGTTAAACAAAATCCTGAAATGCTGTTGATTTGGACTGCACGGCGCATAGCCACGGCATCTAACCAACCTGTACGACGTAAACGACCTGTAGTAGCACCAAACTCATGACCTTTGTCACCTAAATGCTTACCGACTGGGTCTTGCTTATCAAGACCGTCGTAAAGCTCTGTAGGGAAAGGACCTGAACCTACACGTGTTGTGTACGCTTTAATGATACCTAGCACATAATCAAGGTGTAATGGGCCAAAACCCGCACCTGTAGCAACGCCACCAGCGGTGGTGTTTGAAGATGTTACATAAGGGTAAGTACCATGATCGATATCAAGTAGTGTACCTTGAGCACCTTCAAATAAGATGTTGTCACCGGCGTTACGCGTTTGATCTAAAAGCTCAGTTACATCAACTACCATTGCTTTTAAAATGTCAGCAACAGCCATTGCATCATCAAACGTTTTTTGGAAGTCAACAGCGTCTACTTTGTAGTAGTTCACTAATGTGAAGTTGTGGTATTCCAATACTTCTTTTAACTTAGTAGCAAATAATTCAGGATTGAATAAATCACCAACACGTAAACCACGACGTGCTACTTTATCTTCGTACGCTGGACCGATACCACGACCCGTTGTACCGATTGGTTTATCGCCACGCGCAGTTTCGCGAGCTACATCTAATGCAACATGGAAAGGCAATATTAGCGGACATGCTTCACTGATTAAAAGACGTTCACGTACAGGTACGCCACGCTCTTCAAGCATGCCAATTTCTTTCATTAGCGCTTCTGGTGATAAAACAACACCATTACCAATCACACATTTAACATTGTCACGTAATACACCCGATGGAATAAGGTGTAGAACTGTCTTTTCACCGTCGATCACTAAAGTATGGCCTGCGTTATGACCACCTTGATAACGAACTACTAAAGATGCTTTATCTGTAAGGAGGTCAACTACCTTACCCTTACCTTCGTCACCCCATTGGGTGCCTAGTACAACAACGTTTTTACCCATTGCAAATTCACTTAGAGAAAATTAGGACGAGATTTTACCAGAAAACTAAAGCAATGTTCACCCCGTTTAGCTTATTTTTTCCTCGTGCGGGTAGTAAACATCAGTGTTTCGTTAATAATCACATAAATAACAGTCATTTATAAACTTAAAATTCAGATAACAAAAAGCCCTGCAATTGCAGGGCTTTCAAGTTTAACTAAAGCTATGATTACTGAGCTTTCGCGCCTTTCATGTATTGGAAGAAGTCGCTATCCGGTGATAACACCATCACGTCTTGCTTGCCTTTGAAAGTTTGCTTATAAGCTTCTAAAGAGCGAACAAAGCTAAAAAACTCAGGGTCTTTATTGTAAGCACTAGCGTAAATCGCAGCAGCGTCAGCATCACCTTGACCACGAACAGAACGAGCATTACGTTCGGCGTCGGCAAGCATTACTGTTACGCGACGGTCAACGCCTGCACGAATTGTTTCTGCTTTTTCCTGACCTTCAGAGCGGTGCTCTTTAGCAACTGCAGTACGCTCAGCGCGCATACGTTGGTAAATAGAGCTACTCACCTCTTGTGGTAAGTTAATTTGCTTAACACGCACATCAAGTACTTCAATACCCAGCTCACTAGCACTTTCAGATGCTTGTACTAACGCTTCTTCCATCAGCTCGCTACGCTCACCAGATACAATTTCACGAATAGTACGCGTACCAAAGTTAGTACGTAGGCCATTATTTACTTTTTGCTTAAGCAGTGTTTCAGCGTATTGCTTGTCACCACGTGCACGCAGGTAAAAAGAGCTAAAATCGTTTACGCGCCATTTTACAAACGAATCAACGATTAAGTCTTTTTTCTCGCTAGTTACAAAGCGATCCGGTGTGCCATCTAGTGTTTGAATACGTGCATCAATACGACGTACTTGACTAAAAAATGGGACTTTTAAGTGTAGACCTGGGCCATAAACTACTGCCTCATCGTCGCTGTCTTTTTGCACTTTACTAAATAAAAGTACAATCGCTTTTTGACCTTCAGAGACCACGAACACCGACGAGAAAGACATCACAATGGCGGCTAATAGGATTACTAAACTAAAGTTTTTCATTGCTCTTATCTCCCGTCGTTAAAGCGATCATTGTTAAAGCGATCGTTACCACTATTAACAGTGCTGTTGCGTGACGTATTTACCTTGTTACGTAAATCGTTTATATCGCTTGAGCTAGGTAAAGCAATACGTGTTGATGAACCCTGTTTTTCCATGATTTTATCAAGTGGTAAGTACATCATGTTGTTGCCGCCTTTAACATCAACCAACACTTTAGAGCTGTTACCTAGCACTTCTTGCATCGTGTCTATGTATAAACGCTCACGTGTTACTTCTTTAGCTGCTTGGTATTCTGGAAGTAATTTCTCAAAACGAGCCACTTCACCTTGCGCTTCTAAAGTAATACGTTCTTGGTAACCTTCAGCTTCTTGCGTCATACGAGTCACTTGACCACGCGCACGCGGTTCAATTTCACGGGCATACGCTTCTGCTTCACGAATAAAGCGTTGTTCATCCTCTTGGGCCGCAATTGCATCATCAAACGCATCTTTAACTTCCATTGGTGGACGAGAGTCCTTGAAGTTAACGTCAGTTACGATTAAACCTAAGTTATAAGGTTCGATGATTTGATTTAGCTCATCCCAAGTATTTTGACGTACAACTTCACGGCCGTTTGTCAGTACTTGGTCCATTTTTGAATGACCAACAACATAACGCAGCGCACTATCTAATGCTTCTTCAAGGCTGCTGTCAGCGTTAGTGACACTAAACTTATATAAGTAAGGGTCGATTACTCGATACTGTACTTCAAATTCAACGCTTACTACGTTTTCATCTTCGGTTAGCATAAAGCCTGATGCTGATAACGAGCGAACAGCTTCGATATCGACTGGAATAACCGTTTCAACAAAGGTCATTTTCCAACGCAAGCCAGGATCTGCAATTCGGTCAAACTTACCAAATTGAAGAACGACGCCGCGCTCAGCTTCTTTCACCGTATAAATACCGCTTAACGCCCATACAATTGCAGCGATAATAAGTACAAATGAAATACCGGCTCCGCCAAGTCCACCACCGCTACCATTGCCGGATTTTTTACCGCCAAATAAGCCGTTAAACTTGTTACTGAATTTACGGAACACCTCGTCTAAATCAGGTGGGCCTTGATCACGTCCGCCTTTGTTATTCCACGGATCTTTGTCATTGCCATTATTACCCGGTTCATTCCAGGCCATAGCTATACTCCATTGTTATCTAAATAAATTCGGAAATTGTGTTAAATCTAACAAATCTTCTGCGTTTCTTATACTAAAACCGACATTAATCTTGCAGTTTTTAATCTCAGCTAATAAAACTTTCAATTTCAGGGCCAAAATCTTTAATTAAACGGTTCCACTCAATCATAGGCAATCGTACATCAAGCAACCAATTACCTTGTTCATCAAACCGCTCATTGTGTACTGCACTTAAATTAAATAGTGATGCTCTTAAACGCCCATATTGTGGTGCGAGTAATAACGTTTCATTAAGCATTTGCTTAGCGAGTAAATCGCTAATAGCTTCACTAAGTAATTCACAGCCTTCGCCAGTTTTTGCAGATAGCCATACCCTTATAGGTTGGCCCTCGTCATCACGATCAATACGTGGCGTTACCTCATCCAGCGCATCAATTTTATTATAAACTAATAACTGCGGTACCTCGTCGGCTTCAATTTCTTTGAGGACTTCTTGTACCTGTTCAATATTTTCTTTTCGGCGAGGATCAGCTACATCTATCACATGCAGTTGTAAATCGGCTTCACGCGTCTCGGTCAGAGTTGCTTTAAATGCAGCCACCAAATCATGCGGTAAGTGTCGAATAAACCCTACAGTATCGGCTAAAATAACAGAACCAACATCACCAATATCGAGTTTACGCAGTGTTGGATCTAGTGTGGCGAATAGCTGATCGGCTGCATATACATCTGAATCGGTAATATAGTTAAACAGTGTTGATTTTCCGGCATTGGTATAGCCGACCAGCGACACTGTTGGAATTTCATTACGCGTACGAGCACGTCGACCTTGTTCACGCTGTACAGCGACTTTAGCAAGTCGAGCTCGAATATTTTTAATACGTGCACGCAATAAACGTCGATCGGTTTCTAGCTGCGTTTCACCAGGACCACGTAAGCCTATCCCCCCTTTTTGACGCTCAAGGTGGGTCCAACCACGAATTAAACGTGTAGACATGTGGCGAAGCTGAGCCAGCTCTACTTGGAGTTTACCTTCATGAGTACGGGCACGCTGAGCAAAAATATCAAGAATAAGTGTTGTTCTATCAAGTACCCGACATTGACAAACACGCTCTAAATTGCGTTCTTGAGACGGGCTCAACTGATGGTTAAAAATGACAACATCGGCATTGTGGATTTTGACAATTTCAGCTATTTCTTCCGCTTTGCCGGTACCGACAAATAGTTTGGGATGTGGTGCTTGACGGCTGCCTTGCACAACCGCCAAACTACTAACACCAGCAGAAGATACCAACATTTCTAATTCATGAAGATCTTCGCGATCCCCATCTTTAGGTAGGTCGATATGGACTAAAATTGCCTGTTCGCCAGATTCATAGCGGTCAAACAAGCATTACGCTCCTAATTTAAAAGTTTCCTGGTTCCGTTTCTTCAGTGTCTTCATTTCCCTGTACACCTTGGAAGTTGACTGCGCGTGCAGGTACAACTGTTGAAATTGCATGTTTATACACCATTTGATTAACAGTGTTTTCCAGTAAAATTACAAATTGGTCAAATGACTGAATTTTACCTTGTAATTTTATGCCATTTACCAAAAAAATTGATACTGGAATGCGCTCGCGGCGTAATGCATTTAAAAATGGGTCTTGTAACGATTGGCCTTTTGCCATGTTATTATTCCTTCGTTCTAGGTGTTATTATAATTAAGTGGCTGAACTAATTTAATAAAGCTAAATTTTGTCCAGCTACTACTAGCTTAGCGAACTTACTACACGATGCAAGTTTTCTTCATCACCGGTTGTTAACCACGTAACGTCAGGCCAACTTCTTAACCACGTTAATTGACGCTTAGCCAATTGACGAGTGGCAGCAATACCGCGAAAAACCATTTCATCATGGTCTATTTCACCCGCAAGGTAATCCCACATCTGTCTATAACCTACACAACGAATAGAAGGCATATTGGGATGTAAATCCTCACGTAGATATAGGGTCGAAACTTCTTTTTCAAACCCCTGTTCAATCATTATTTTAAACCTTTCTGCAATTCGCTGATGTAACTCTTTACGATCATCTGGAGCAATAGCAAATTGATGAAAAGTATAGGGTAAAGGTGGCTGTTTTTGCTTTTGCAATTCAGTCATTGTTTTACCTGTTATACGGTAAACCTCTAAAGCGCGATTAATTCGTTGTGAATCATTTTCACTCATCTTTTTCGCAGCTTGTGGATCTACTTTTAATAGCTCTTGATATAAATGTGGCCAACCGTACTGTTTCGCCTGTACTTCAAGCTCAGCTCTTATCTGCTCATCAGCCTCTGGTAGAGGGGATAATCCATCAATAAGGGCTTTAAAGTACATCATTGTACCTCCAACCAGTACAGGCACTTTACCTTGTTGATGAAATTTATCAATTTTTTCTATCGCATCGCGTCTAAAATCAGCTACTGAATAGGTTTCGCTTGGGTCGAGTAAATCAATTAGGTGATGGGGTGCACGTGCTAGTTCGTCGGCATCCGGTTTAGCGGTACCAATATCCATACCTTTATAAACCAGTGCCGAATCAACGCTGATAATTTCAGTATTTAAATGCTCACACAGTGAAATTGCCAATGCTGTTTTACCAGCAGCGGTGGGGCCCATTAAAAATATGACCGGTAAATTACTCAACACGAATACCCTAATTAAATTGCGCTAGATAAGACTTTAGATCTATTTTAACTGCTTTTTCACGTAAACGTTCAATTGTTTGCGCATTATTTTGTAAGCGAGTTTGCTGTACTGCAAAGGCTTTACTGGCATAGAACCGTGTAGGTATTACATTTACCTGCCACGCTAGCCACTGTTCAATACTTTCTAACTGAGCTTTACACCCATCAAGTAAGGCATCTACCGCGGTACTCACGTCAAGTAAGTACAAGCAAACAGGCAACTTTTTAACCATAACAAATTGTTTTTCAATTAAAAGTTCAAAGCCAAGCAAAGTAAACCATGATTGTTGCGTAGCCAGCAGTTCGGTATCTTGTTTTGAGACATTGACCCGTACGGGTAATAACAATGCTTTGCCCTCAAGGCTGCCTTGCTCCTTAATTTGTGCAAGCCAATCATCCGCTAGCGCATATTTAAAGTGTGAACAATAAAGTTGGTTTTCATCATTAAACACACAAGCGCCCTGTTCAATGGTTATTATATCGACAGTACGAAGCGCTGTATCTGATACTTGAGTCTCATCTGATTGCACAAATGGTGCTGGATTATCAAAGTGATGTGCTTGCTGCTCACTCACACCTTGATAAAACGCATTTACGTCATGGTAATTTCGACTTTCAGCACGTTGTTGATTACCTGTACCTTGAGTTGCAGCACTATAAGTTGTGCTATGCGCTGAAGATGACCGACTAGGCTGTAATGACGACTTAGGGTAATCAAACGGTTCACTACTGGTAGTAGTGTGTGCATTAAATGCAGCCACTGGTGGGCTATTATCATTAGCTTCACTGGAGTTTGAAAACTCAGCTTGCAGGGGCACAACAACTTGTTTTACCGCTTGCAAAATAAAGTCGTGTACTAAGCGCCCTTGATGAAAGCGCACCTCATGTTTAGCAGGATGAACGTTTACATCCACTTGACGTGGATCTATATCAATATAAATCACAAACCCGGGTAACTCTTGCTCACCGCTGACTTCCTCAAATGCTTGGCGAATAGCGTGCAAAATAAGTTTATCGCGCATCATACGATTATTTACATAGGTGTACTGTGTGGTATTGGCCGAGCCAACCGGCAGCACCCAGCCATGTAGTTGCAGCCCTGCTTCACCTGATTGAATATGCAGTCCCTGTTCTGCAAACGCTTTACCCGCCACTTGGGCAACTCGTGTAATCGCTTGAGCAGGATCGGTTTTAGCGCGATACTGCCGCACCACTTTTTCGTTATGGGTTAACGTAATTGATACGTCAAAACGACTCAGCGCAATCCGCTTTATAAGCTCATCAATATGGCTAAACTCAGTTTTTTCGGTACGTAAAAACTTACGCCGTGCTGGGGTATTAAAAAATAAATCTTTTACTTCAATTGTGGTACCGCTGGGATGTGCCACAGGCTTTACCTCTACGGCCATATCTCTGCCTTGCGCAAAGGCTTGCCAAGCGGCTTCTTGCTGTTCAGGCTTAGAGCTTAAGGTTAAGCGAGATACCGAGCTAATAGACGCGAGAGCTTCGCCTCTAAAGCCTAAAGAGCAAATATTTTCTAAGTCATCGAGCGACTTTAGTTTACTGGTAGCATGGCGAGAAAGCGCTAATGTGAGCTCCTCTTTTGCAATGCCTGAACCATTATCACGAATTCGAATCAGCTTATGACCACCGCGTTCAATATCTATTTGAATACGTGTCGCACCTGCATCTAGGCTATTTTCTACTAACTCTTTAACCACCGACGCGGGACGCTCAACAACTTCACCCGCCGCAATTTGGTTTGCCAAGCGCGCAGGTAATATTTCAATACTCATAAAAACCTTAAATGTTGTGCGCTTTTAAAATTAACTCTGAGGAATATCAAGTTCCTGGCCAATAAATAGCGTATTTGAACTGAGCTTATTAACCTGTTTTATTTTACTAATACTAACCCCATATCGACCTGCCAACATGCTCAGTGACTCACCAGGACGTACTTTATGTTTTGTTGGGTATTGAGACTTTAATGACGCAAACAGTGAGTCGTCAGGCGGGTTACGTAAATAGTAATTTTTAATTGAGGTAAACATGGCTTTAGCTAAGCGCTCTTGATGATTGGCACTTTTAAGCAGTCGCTCTTCACGTGGATTAGAGATAAACCCAGTTTCAACCAAAATAGACGGAATATCTGGCGACTTTAATACTGCAAGGCTGGCATGTTGCGGCTCTTTTTTATGAAGTTTAGCCACCTTTCGTAGCTCTTTAACTACTTCCTCAGCCACGTTTAAGCCGGTTTTCATGGAGTGATCCATCGACATATCAAGCAAGGCTTGCGCTAAGTACTTTTCATTTGCAGCATCTTTAATTACATCGGCAGCACCGCCAAGTAACTCAGAGTGTTTTTCTTTATCCTCAATCCATTTACCAATTTCTGAATTGGCACGTCGCAGCGACAACACCCATACAGAAGCACCATTTGGCCCAGGGCTGGTAAACGCATCTGCATGAATAGAAACAAAAAAGTCTGCTTTTTTCTGACGTGCGCGGTTGGTACGTGTATTGAGTTTTACAAAGTAATCGCCACTGCGAACCATACGCGAAATCATGCCTCGCTCAGCATCAATCATCCGCTCTAAACGCTTGGCAATTTGCAGTGTAATGTCTTTTTCGTAAGTGCCTGACGGGCCAATGGATCCAGGGTCTTCACCGCCATGCCCTGCATCAATAGCAATTACAATATCGCGCTCTTGGCTTAATTGGCGTTTTTTAGCCGCCGTTTGCGCAGGGGTAATTGCACCTTTAGCTTGGCTTTTATCGTATAAATCGACCACCAATCTATTTTTATAAGGGCCTGTGGGAGCTAGTGCAAATATAACCGGTTTAACTGGCCCATTTAATTCAAACACTAAACGCACGCTGTGTTTATTTTTAGGTTTCGAGTAACGTAACTTACTAACAATTTGGTGTTTTGGTGGCACACCTGGCAATGTTTTCAACTCATCAGTGTTTTCTAAATCAACCACTAAACGGCTTGGATTTTTTAGCATAAAGTAGCTGAAATCGGGTTTATCGTCGAGATCAAACACCACCCGGGTGCTATCAGGGGATGGCCAGACACGCACACTATTAATAGTGTTTTGCGCCCACAATGGCAAGCTCACTGTAAAAACCATGAGGTAAATAAAAAGTTTAACTAAACCACGACTCATTTTGATAATCACTGCCTTAACTATTTTATTATCTATTATTTAGTTTTTCGACAATTGCTACACCACGCTCACTAGCACTGTTAATAACAATTTTACGCTCATCACCTACATAACTTAGCGTAGCATTTAGATCGGGAACAGGAATAAATTCTCCGCCTTTTTCCGGCCACTCAACAATACAAGTTGCCGTTTCTGAAAAATAATCACGAATTCCCATAAATTCAAGCTCTTCTGGGTCACCTAATCGGTATAAGTCAAAATGATAGACATTGCCACGCACAAGCTCGTAAGGTTCAACAAGTGTATAAGTGGGACTTTTAACCTTACCTGTATGACCAAAACCTTGCACTATACCGCGAGTAAATGTCGTTTTACCGGCCCCCAAATCACCATGCAAATAAATAACTGCGCCCTGTTCTATTATGGCAGCTAATTTATTACCCATAGCAACAGTGGCATTTTCATCGACTAAATGAAAATCAAAACTACACGACATGATTACCTCAAAATTTACGAAAAGCGCATATTTGTTAATCATACCAGATTATTTATTTAAGGTGATACTGCCTCTTTTTTAAAGATAAAAAAACCGGCCTGAGCCGGTTTTTAATTAGCATAGACTTTACAGCCCTAATTTCTTCTCAAGGTAGTGGATATTTGTACCACCGTTTTTGAAGTTTTCATCTGCAAGAATGCGTTTATGCAATGGCGTATTCGTTTTAATACCGTCGATTACCAACTCATTCAATGCATTACGAGCGCGAGCAATAGCAACATCACGGTTTTCACCGTAAGTGATCAGCTTACCAATCATAGAATCGTAATGTGGCGGTACCGTGTAATCAGCATAAATATGGCTGTCCCAACGAATACCTAAACCACCAGCTGGATGAAAACGGGTAATCTTACCTGGTGATGGAATAAAGGTTTCAGGGTCTTCAGCATTAATACGACACTCAATAGCGTGGCCACGAATAACAACGTCGTCTTGAGTGAATGATAATGGCTGACCAGCGGCAATTTTTAGCTGCTCTTTGATTAAATCCACACCGGTAACCATTTCAGTCACTGGGTGTTCAACCTGAATACGGGTATTCATTTCAATGAAGTAAAACTCGCCGTTTTCGTATAAAAACTCAAACGTACCTGCACCACGATAACCAATTTCGATACACGCACGTGTACAACGCTCACCAATGAACTTACGTACTTCTGCAGTAATCCCTGGTGCTGGCGCCTCTTCCACTACTTTTTGGTGGCGACGTTGCATTGAACAATCACGCTCACCTAGATGAACCGCATTGCCTTGACCGTCGGCCAATACTTGCACTTCAATGTGGCGTGGGTTTTCAAGGAATTTTTCCATGTAAACCATGCTGTTGCCAAAGAACTGCTTAGCTTCTTGTTGCGTAAGCGCAATCGAGTTGATTAACTCAGCCTCGTTGCGTACAACACGCATACCACGACCACCGCCGCCGCCAGCTGCTTTAATAATTACCGGGTAACCAATACGTTTAGCAATTTGCATGTTGCGTTCTTTATCATCCGATACCGGACCATCAGAACCTGGCACACATGGAACACCCGCTTTACGCATCGCTTCGATTGCCGATACTTTATCGCCCATTAGACGAATAGTATCGCCACGAGGACCGATAAAAACAAAGCCACTTTGCTCAACTTGGTCTGCAAAGTCGGCATTTTCAGCAAGAAAACCATAACCAGGATGGATAGCGACCGCATCAGTAATTTCTGCTGCGGCAATAATGCGTGGAATGTCTAAGTAACTTTCAGTTGCTGCTGGTTTACCAATACAGATGGTTTCATCTGCTAGTAATACGTGCTTAAGATCGCGATCCGCCGTTGAATGCACAGCAACCGTTTTGATCCCAAGCTCTTTGCAGGCGCGCAATATACGAAGTGCAATTTCACCTCGGTTTGCAATGACTACTTTATCTAACATGAGAGTTGGCCTTTTACGTTGCGCTATTATTCAATGATGAATAAAGGTTGATCAAATTCTACTGGCTCGCCGTTTTCTACTAAGATAGCTTTTACTGTACCGGCTTTATCTGACTCAATTTGGTTCATCATTTTCATTGCTTCAACGATACATAGCGTGTCGCCAACTTTAACCTGAGAGCCCACTTCAACATATGCTGGTGCTTCTGGAGAAGCTGCTGCATAAAAAGAACCTACCATAGGTGATTTAACTTGATGACCTGTAGGGCCTGCAGGTGCTTCAGACTCTACGGCTGCAGGTGCTGATGGTGCAGCCGCGGCTGGAGCAGGTGCTGCTGGGGCGTATTGCTGAGGTGCGAATTGCGCATACGCAGGACCGGCACTCATGTTATTACGGTTAATACGTACTGATTCTTCACCTTCAGTGATTTCTAGTTCTGCAATACCTGATTCTTCTACTAATTCAATTAGTTTTTTGATCTTGCGAATATCCATAAACGGCCCGCCTATTAGTTTGTTAGTTTAAATTTAGTTTGAGTTTTGCAATCGGCTGACAGCTGCATTTAAAGCAGCGTGATAACCCATTGCACCTAATCCACAAATAACGCCTTGCGCCACATCAGAAAAATAAGAATGATGGCGAAACGTTTCACGTGCATGCACATTACTTAAGTGCACTTCAAAAAACGGAATATCAACGCTTAGCAATGCATCACGTAATGCGACGCTTGTGTGCGTAAATGCTGCAGGGTTAATTATTATGTAATCAACCGCTTGCCAAGCATCATGAATGCGTTCAATGAGCGCTTGTTCACTATTACTTTGAAAATGCGTTAACTCCACACCTAAACTATTAGCAGCGCTGTTTAACTCGCTCACAATATGCTCTAAAGAATGCGAACCGTACTTATCAGGTTCACGCTTTCCTAGCATGTTTAAATTTGGGCCATTTATAACTAAAATCTTTAATTTTGCAGCCATAATACGCGATATATCCTATAAGTAATGAGTTAAGCGGTTACCAACTAGTTTTTCTCTAAAAAGTAAGCAGAAAAAAGTAAGATAGCAACAATTTCTCACGTTAACCAACTATTATAGTGATTTCGAAGTAAATAGCAGCAAAATACTGGTCTAATCTCTATTTCGGGGACTATCTTAAGGGGAGAATAGTGGCACAACATTACCAATCATGTTGTGCCATAAAGAATGGTTATTCAGCGCTGGCACGCACTGCAGCTAGGTGCTTAGCAAAATCATCTGCATTTAAAAAGCCAGTTACACGTTGTGTACTTAACTCTTCACCTTGAGTATTGAAGAATAAAATACTCGGTAAACCAAACACTGAATATGCTTCCATTAGCTCAATTGTTTCATTATCGCTTTGGGTTAAGTCAATTTGAATCAGTTGATAATGGCTAAACTCACTTTGCACTTGCGGGTCAGGAAATGTGTAATGCTCAAACTCTTTACACGCTACACACCAGTCAGCGTATAAGTCCACCATTACCATACGACCCTCACTATTTGCTTGTGAAACTGCTTGCTTCAACTCGGCTAAGTTAGCAACGTGCTTAAACTCATTGCTTTGCGTGGTTGTTTGCAAGCTCACGTTTTGTGTTGGCCAAAAATAATTTTTGGTTAAATTAAAGCCCGTAAGCACTAATAAAACAGCAATAACCCACAATAAGGTTTTTAATTTACCTTGTGCTTGGGCGCTTTGCCAATGATGAAAATAAAGCGCTGTGGCGATAGCTAATAGACCTGCTAATAGTAAAATTATCTCGATATCGATAATTCGCTCTAACAAAATAAGTGGCACAACTAACATAATAAAACCAAATAAGGTCTTAACTTGTTCCATCCATCCGCCAGCTTTCGGTAATAACTTACCTCCCGATGTACCAAGGAGTAACAACGGTAAACCCATTCCTAGGCTAAGTACATAAAGCGTTAGTCCACCGACTAAGTAATCGCCGCTTTGTGCCACAAATAATAATGCGGCTGATAAAGGCGCAGTGGTACAAGGTGATGCAATAAGCCCTGATAAAACCCCCATCAGGAATACTCCAATGTAGTTACCGCCTTTTTGATTGTTACTCACTTGGGTTAGCTTGTTCATCATGCCGCTGGGTAACTTTATTTCGTACCAACCGAACATCGACATAGCCAACAACACAAACAATAAGCTAAAACTTATCAATACATATGGGTGCTGTAAGTAACCTTGTACTTGTCCGCCTAATGCAGCAACCACTAACCCCAATGCGGCATAGGTAACCGCCATACCTTGAATATAAACAAATGATAGGGCAAATGCTTTTTTGGTAGACAGGTTCTTTTGACCCGCAATTAAGCTAGATAAAATAGGAAACATCGGAAATACACAGGGTGTAAATGCCAAACCTACGCCCACAGCAAAAAATATAGCTAAATTAACCATTAAGCTTTGGCTGGCTAACTGCTCTGTAAAGGTGAGCTCTTTCTCGGGTGTTGCTGTAGTAACAGGTTTTTCTACAGGTTGGCTAAGTGCCGCAAATGCACTACTTGCTGCTGTATTTTCATTAGTATTAGTTTCACTTGCCAGTACACTTAATGGAATGCTGATGATTTCAGGTGGATAACACAGCCCTGCTTTTGCACAACCTTGATAACGCACCTTAACAACGCCATCTTCACTGACATTACTCAACTTGCTAATAACGCTGATAGAATTAAAAAACACCTCAGTTTTGCCAAAAAACTCATCTTCAATTATTTCACCAGAGCCCAACTCAGGCACGTCAATGCTGGCACCTTTGGCAATAATTTCTATTTTGTCTTTATATAGATAATAGTCATCAGCGATATCCCAACCAACAAATAACGTACTGCCTTGCTGGTCAAAATCAAATACAAACGCTTCATTGACTGGTAAAAATGTATGTTGAGTAGGTTTGAGAAAATCTTCAAGGGTATTTTGTGTTGCCCAAGCAGGCGCCATTAAAACACTTAATAAAAAAAATAAAATAAAGCGCATTAATGAAGTACCTCATCCATCCAATTAAAGTAAGCCAAGTTACCCGTTGCCACATCAACAACTTGTATTTCTGGTACTTCGTAGCTGTGAAGATCTTTTAAGGTTAAAAACACATCGTTCATTTTGTCAGCTTTGGTTTTAATTAGTAGCTTCACTTCTGTTGCTTCAGCTACTTCACCTTCCCATATGTAAATAGAACTCATGGCCGGTAAAATATTTACACAAGCGGCTAGTTTCTTTTCTATTAGCGCCATAGCTAATAAACGGGCTTCATCGTTATCTTTGCAAGTGGTAAAAATAAGTTTAAATTGCGTTGTCATAGTGAACCTTTACTTGTTTACGGGGGTCTAGCCCCATAGTAGCTGATAGCGGGTGTAATGTGTAGACACGAACTCTGTCTACATTTTGGGTCTTTGTAGTAAATTGATTTAGACCCGCCACCTGTAACTTTACTAACATTAAAGTTTATTACTTACTCTTATTAGCTTGAAAATAGACCCGACAACCCTCACTTATATTTCATTAGCACCTTAATAAGTGTCATTTTTTTAGAGAGTCTTATGTTTAGAATTTTATTTTTGCTGTTTATCATCATCCCAATTATTGAAATTGCCTTACTAATTCAGGTTAGTGACGTGATAGGTGGCTTCGCAACAATTGCTTTAGTGGTACTAACCGCGATTGTGGGTGCGAAAATGGTGAAACAGCAAGGAATGGGCGCACTACAAAACGTACAAGTGCAAATGGCTCAAGGGCAAATGCCGGCTAAAGAGTTGTTTACGGGTATTTGTGTGATTATTGCTGGCGTACTTTTACTAACACCCGGCATTATGACGGATGTATTTGGCCTACTGCTTCTTACTCCAGCTATTCGCAATAAATTAGCCGCAGGGCTTGCCAGCCAAGCAACGGTGAGAATGAGCGCGAGTATGCATCAAACAGGTACTTCAGGATTTTCACAACCTCATCAATCAATGCATCATGAGCAAGATGAAAACCGTCCCAATACTATAGATGGTGAATACGAGCGAAAAGATTAAAAATTTATCATTTTTTCTCTTGGAATTTTTCACTCTACCCCCATTAATGAAAGCAAATTAGATACACTTTTTTCTGTACTGTTCAGAAACTGTTAGGAGAACTAAAAACATGAACATTCGTCCTTTACAAGATCGCGTAATCATCAAGCGTCTAGAAGAAGAAACCAAGTCTGCTGGCGGTATTGTATTAACTGGCTCTGCAGCTGAAAAATCAACTCGTGGAGAAGTTGTTGCCGTAGGTAATGGTCGCGTTTTAGAAAACGGTGACGTTCGCGCGTTAGAAGTGAAAGCCGGTGACACTGTGTTATTTGGCTCATATGTTGAAAAAACTGAAAAGATCGAAGGTCAAGAATACCTGATCATGCGTGAAGATAATATTTTAGGCATTGTAGGCTAAACCTACTTTTCGTTTAACACACATTTTAAGAATTTAGAGGAAATTAAACATGGCAGCAAAAGAAGTACTGTTTGCAGGCGACGCACGTGCAAAAATGCTAACTGGCGTAAACATTTTAGCAAACGCAGTAAAAGTAACATTGGGCCCTAAAGGTCGTAACGTTGTACTAGACAAATCATTTGGCTCCCCAGTAATCACTAAAGATGGTGTATCTGTAGCTAAAGAAATCGAACTTGAAGACAAGTTTGAAAACATGGGCGCACAAATGGTTAAAGAAGTAGCGTCTAAAGCAAATGATGCTGCTGGTGACGGTACCACTACCGCAACTGTGCTTGCTCAATCTATTGTTAACGAAGGCCTTAAAGCGGTTGCTGCGGGTATGAACCCAATGGATCTTAAGCGCGGTATTGATAAAGCAATCATTGCTGCAACAGCAGAACTTAAAGCTCTTTCTGTTCCATGTTCTGATACTAAAGCAATTGCACAAGTAGGTACTATTTCAGCTAACTCTGATAAAGAGATTGGTGAAATCATTGCTGATGCAATGGAAAAAGTAGGCCGTAATACTGGTGTTATCACGGTTGAAGAAGGTCAATCACTTGAAAACGAACTAGATGTTGTAGAAGGCATGCAGTTTGACCGTGGTTACTTATCTCCATACTTCATCAACAACGCTGAAAAAGGCGCAGTTGAACTAGATAACCCATTTATCTTACTTGTAGATAAAAAAATATCTAACATCCGTGAATTATTACCAACATTAGAAGCGGTTGCAAAAGCAAGCAAGCCTCTACTAATCATCGCAGAAGACCTTGAAGGTGAAGCGTTAGCGACACTAGTAGTGAATAACATGCGTGGTATTGTAAAAGTATCAGCGGTTAAAGCACCTGGCTTTGGCGATCGTCGTAAAGCAATGCTACAGGATATCGCGGTATTAACTGGCGGTACTGTAATTTCTGAAGAAATCGGCCTTGAACTTGAAAAAGCAACAGTTGAAGACTTAGGTACAGCTAAGCGCGTAGTAATCACTAAAGATGATACAACAATCATTGATGGTGCTGGTGAAGAAGACGGTATCAACGGTCGTGTTGCTCAAATCAAAGCACAAATTGAAGAAGCGACTTCTGACTACGATAAAGAAAAGCTACAAGAGCGCATGGCTAAGTTAGCTGGCGGTGTTGCTGTAATCAAAGTAGGTGCCGCTACTGAAATTGAAATGAAAGAGAAAAAAGACCGTGTTGAAGATGCATTACATGCAACTCGCGCAGCGGTTGAAGAAGGTGTAGTACCAGGTGGTGGTGTTGCATTAGTACGTGCTGCTAGCAAGCTAGTTGAGCTACTTGGCGACAATGAAGACCAAAACCACGGTATTAAAGTGGCACTTCGTGCGATGGAAGCACCACTTCGTCAAATCGTTACAAACGCAGGCGATGAAGCATCAGTTGTTATTAACGCAGTTAAAGGCGGAGAAGGTAACTACGGTTACAATGCAGCCACTGGCGAATACAGCGACATGATTGAAATGGGTATCCTAGATCCAACGAAAGTAACGCGCTCTGCATTACAATTTGCAGGATCGATTGCTGGTCTAATGATCACTACAGAGGCTATGGTTGCTGAAATTCCTAAAGAAGAAGCAGCTGGTGCACCTGATATGGGTGGCATGGGCGGCATGGGTGGAATGGGCGGCATGATGTAATCATCCCCTAAACACTTAGCTCAAATAAAAACCCAGCTTCGGCTGGGTTTTTAGCAATAGAAATAAAATAAATTCACTAAACAACAATAAAATTAACTCAGTGTATTCCAATACAACTGAGTTCCTGCAAGCTATACCAGAGTAAATTTTATTTAACATGATTAAGGATATTAAGTTGAATACAAAACCTGAAATTGTCATTTCATCGCTGGATGCAGATAGGTTGTATGCACTGATGGAGTCGTTGCCTGCAAACAGCTTTGCGGGTGAAAAAGAGCTTGAAGCAGAACTTGCACGAGCCAGCATAGTTGAGCCGCACGAAATTCCCGCAACCGTGGTAACCATGAATTCAACTGTGAACTTTGTTGTTGAATCTACAGGCGAAGAGTTTACTTTAACGCTTGTTTACCCAAAAAATATTGACTCAATTGGCGACAAAATATCAATCTTAGCCCCTGTAGGTAGTGCATTACTTGGCCTTTCACAAGGAGATCAAATTGAATGGCCAAAGCCTGGCGGTGGATTAGTAACAGTAACCATCAAAGAAGTTACTTATCAGCCTGAAAGAGCTGGTGAGCTTCACAGATAGTAGCCAAAACAAGCAGCGAAGACATTAGCTAGCACAGCCAGTCACTGCTGCTTTTACTATTTATGATTGAGCAGTGCTCTTACATGCGCAAATAAGTCACTGGCTAACATTCCTCTTTGCCCTGATTGTTCACAGGCTCTATCACCCGCCTTTGCATGTAACACAACGCCATAACATGCTGCCTCACTGGTATTTAATCCTTGAGCCATTAACGCCCCAATTATACCACTAAGCACATCACCACTTCCTCCTACAGCCAAACCAGGGTTACCATTTTCACATATCCAAGTATGCTCGGTATTATCGATTAGCGTACCTGCGCCCTTTAAAATAGAGGTCGCTGCGAAGTTGATCGCACATTGTCGAGCATAATAAAAACGATCAGACTCAACCTCAGAGGTAGTTAAGTTTAATAACCGTGCAGCCTCTGCAGGATGAGGCGTTAGCACGGTATTATTTAATTTATGAGAAGATGATTGCTTAGCTAATAAGTTTAAGGCGTCTGCATCAATAACAGTAGGGATATTGTTTTGCTGGCAATAACGGATTGCCTGATCAAAGGTTTTTTGGGCCCATTCATCTTGGCCTAAACCTGGACCGATAACTACACACGTTGACCATGCTAGGGCATCATCCAAGTGTTCACTAGTTACCATAAGCTCTGGTCGCCCGATGCTCACAGGTAAAACGGCATGTTCATGGGTATACACTTTTACCATTCCAGCACCAGACCTTAATCCACTTTCAGCACTTAATCTAATAGCTCCTGCAGAGCCGTGGTTTCCTCCTATACATAATAACTTTCCATGACTACCTTTATGGCTACTCACTGAGCGCTCAGGCAAAGGTTTAAAGCTGTCTATATTGATAATCTGAGCAGAAGGGGTGGCTAATTTCATAAATTGCTCGCCAATACCTAACTCATCGAAATACAACTGCCCGGCATGCTGCTTTCCTTTAGCCGTGGTGAGCCCTTGCTTTATCCCAACTAATGTCATTGTTTTGGTGGCCATAATGGCTGTTCCTTGAGGACAGCCTGTATCTGCATTAATACCTGACGGCACATCAATACTCAGTATAGGTTTAGTGCTTTCATTTACCGCTTTAATAATAGTAGCAACATTATCGCGTACCGTATTCTCAAGACCAGTGCCGAGTAATGCATCAATTATCACATCACACTCATCGAGTGCATCAGCGCTAAAGTTACAAATTTCACCACCGGCATCAATCCATTGCTTTTGTGCTTTTGCTGCATCTCCGGATAAGGCTTTATTCGGATTAATCGCGCAAACAACTACATGCCGATCTGCTTGTTTGATTAACCGAGCTACCTCATAACCATCTCCAGCATTATTTCCATTACCTGTAATAACTAACGTTTGTTTTGCATTAAAGGTTTTCCAACAGCAAAAAACAGCCTCCGCGGCACGCTGCATCAGCGTGTAAAGGTCTGCGCCGGTAGTATGGACTGCTTGTTCTTCATACCCTTTTATTTGTTTTGACAAATAGGTCAATTGCTCGCACTTAGGTGGCGTTAGTAGTAATGACATAAACAGCTCAATTTAATAAGAATACTTAATTTCATTTTGGGCTTTATAAATTCTTTTTCAAGTAAAACATAGTTATGTAATCTATAAGGCTTTATTTAAGGAGCTATTAATTTTATATAACGAGGATAACCATACAAGAGAAGTTAATAGGAGGTCAGCGTAAAGCAGGGCTTATTTTACCTAAAGCCGGATGCTTTGCACTTCTCTTACATTTGGAGTCGGTGTGCTACTTCGAAGCGACAGCACAGTAGAATGTTGTACTACCCACAGCGCTAGAGAGTACATAATTAATGCTAGACTCTTCTTTATTCGCCGGGAGTCGCTTCGCTCGCCCAACCTACGTGATAGTGCTGGGTGAGTGTGTGCTTTTCACTTTTCTGCAGACGT
>NZ_PNDK01000051.1:0-9289 GCF_005887265.1 Pseudoalteromonas sp. S1608 | reverse complement strand
GTTTTAGTTTTTAGGTTTTAGGTTTTAGGTTTTAGGTTTTAGGTTTTAGGTTTTAGGTTTTAGGTTTTAGGTTTTAGGTTTTAGGAATGAGAAGCTGCGCTGCTAATATAAGCAAGTTCTTTGTATATTTAAGTTTTTAAAGCTGTTATTCACAAAGAGGTTAAGAGCCGCTGCGCTTTTAGAGAAGTAATTAAAAATTTATAAGTCAAAAGCAACGTAAGCAAAGCTCTACGTTTACATTAAAAATGTTGGCGGTGGTGTTACCAGAAAACCACCGTTATTGTTTTATTAAGCTTTTTAAATTTTTACTGTACGTTCTACTCACCTTTAGGTTTTTTTCATTATCTAACACTGCCATGTATTCAGAGTTACGTAATGGGTTGAGCTGTTTTATGTGGCTTAAATTAACAATGGTTGATTTATGTATGCGTAAGAAGTCTTCTGGTAAGGTGTTTTTTTCAAGATCTTTTAAACGCGCTCGCATTACATAGGTTTCTATCAGTGTATGAACACACATATAATCGCCTGCCGCATCGATCCATAAAATATCTTTAAACGGAATTATTTGAATCGGGTTTTTAGCATCTTGGATCACTAAGTTTTCGGCTTCAAATTTATAGTCAGAATTAGCAGAAACGGCGATTTCGTCGGGGTC
Organism: Pseudoalteromonas sp. S1608; assembly: GCF_005887265.1. GTDB lineage: Bacteria > Pseudomonadota > Gammaproteobacteria > Enterobacterales > Alteromonadaceae > Pseudoalteromonas > Pseudoalteromonas undina. The sequence continues at coordinate 8,634 of NZ_PNDK01000051.1, read as the reverse complement.
ATTTTTCACCAATGACTGCTGTACTTCAATTAGCTCGTTTTTACTATTTAGCTTTGCAGTATTAATAACTCTATCAATCGCTTCAGCTAAACGGTCTAACTTAACGGGTTTAAGTAAGTAATCAAGTGCGCGCACTTCAAATGCTTTAACCGCATGTTGGTGAAACGCAGTAACAAAAATAACCGCTGGGCAGCTTTCTGGCTGAAAATGTTTAATTAACTCAAAGCCTGATTTTGTTGGCATTTCTATATCTAAAAAAACTAAATCTACGTCATGTTTGTTCAATATATTAATTGCTTCATCAACACTTTGGGCACTGCCAATCACGTCTATTTCGTCAAAAGCTTCCAAACGAATACGTAACCCTTCAATAGCGCTGTATTCATCGTCAACCAGTAAAGTTTTTAATTGAATCATTATTGCAAACCATTAATAGGAAGAGAAATACACAGCCATGCGCCGCCTGTTTTGGCATTGCCTTTTTCAATGTGGTGGCTGTTTCCATAGATTAATTTTAAGCGTTGCTCACAATTAGCTAAGCCTATGCCTCTTTTTGATTTTTTATTGTCGTTAAACCCTTTGCCAGTATCTGCAACTTTAATGAGCAATGCGGTTTTTGTTTTTTCAACATTGATTGTGATCACCATTTTTTGATCTGCTCGCATACCATGTTTTAAGGCATTTTCGACTAACGGTTGAATTAATAAAGAAGGGATTAATAAATCGTTGCATGGTTCATCAACGCTTATATTAACCTCTAACCGGTCGGTAAATCGACACTGTTCTATATCTAAGTAGGTTTTTAATATGGCAATTTCTTCTTTAATCGCTACTTTTTCAAGTGGGTCGGTATACAAGCTATGGCGCAGTAGGTCACATAGTTTTTCGAGCATATTAACAGCCTGCAAACTTTCTTTTTTTAAGATTAAGGTGCAAATGGCATTAATGCTGTTAAACATAAAATGCGGGTTAAGCTGGTATCGTAGCATTTTAAGTTGCGACTCTTTGGCAAGGTGCGTCGCTTCGGCGGCTTTTTGAGTTTGCTCTAAATTATCTAAATAAATTTTAATTGCATAATAAAAAGCAGTCCATGTTGAAAGCATAGTTAACGATGCTGACGTCCAAGTACCAAAGTCAAACCACGACATGGCAAGCCAGCCATTGCCATATAACCATTGCAAAGTGACCCACTTTATTTGTGTCCAAACTAATGTTGCAGTTAACAACAGTATTAAGTGTGATGCGACTTTAGTTTTGAATGCGTGCTTGCTTGAGCAGTTGTAAGCTCTTCTTAAAGCTAGCGTGATCAAAAAACCACATGTTACATCAATGATTAAATGCGGTATGTGTATTGACCACGGCTCTTCGCTGGGTATTTTAATCATCAGCTCAGTTAGCATTGCATATACAATCCAACCACAACTTTGAAATAACCAGAAAAGGTGGTTTCTGGGGTTTTTGGCATTCACATTCGTAGATCCAGTTTTAAAGGCAGCCGATTATCTGTTCTTTGTCGACTGCCATTGAGTGTGGCTAATTTGCGCAACTTAATTTTGAAGCATTATTATCTGGCTTCTTCGTTAAGGTTACATCTGCAATTGCTAAGCGTAAGTTACGACTAGTTATGCGCAGTACATCTGTTATCTCTGCAGATACATCGCCATCATTACAATTTAACGGTATTGCCAAAGTATGCCAGCGTTTATCAGACATTACCTTGTTTAACGATGAAAATTTAATGCTTCTTAAACAATTACTTTCGTTACACATAAGCTGTAATTTAGTGTCTTGCTCAGGCGCTTTATCTAACCGCAGTTTTAATTCAAGATAGGCGTTATTAAATTTGCTATCAAGTAGTTCAGGCTTTAAATAGCTTAGACTCAGCGTTGCATTAGCAAATTGAGATGGCCAACTAAATTGTCTTGCATCTTCTTGATACGACAAGTTCACAGACTGCATGAGCAGGCTTTTTTTATCACCACTGGTTGCCGATGAGCCGGTCGTTAAAACGTGTGCTGTTGTGCTATCTGTTAGTTTCCAAGTTAGGTTTTTAGCTAAGCTTCTTACAAACAAAGGCTGGGCATTACTTTTTACGTTCTTTCTAGGCGTGGTTTTTTCACTTAAGGCGGACATATTGATGCTGTCTTGATAAGTTAACCCATAACCATACGCAAACAAGGGATCGTAATTGGCATCACCACGGTTTAAATTAAATTGCTCATCGTATTTTGGCCATGAAAAACTCAGCTTACCGACAAAATCAAACTGAGCATTCCCTTGTTGGTCAGTGAGTAATACATCGGCAACACCTTGGCCTTCAGAGCCTGGCAACCATGCAGCAACAAAAGCATCAGATGCATTGAGCTCTTTATTTACCCAAAGCGGGCGGCCACTCAAAAAGACGGTGACAACAGGAATATTATCGGCCTTAAGTTTACGCAGTAATTTGAGAGCCTGTTTAGTTTCAGGCTGAAACTCTAGTCGTTCTATATCTCCAAACCACTCTGCATAAGGTTCTTCACCAATAACTACAATGGCTACGTCTGGCTTGGTTTTATACTCACCAGACTCACTTAAGCTTATTTCACCACCTGCTTTTAAAACGGATGATTGTAATCCTGAGAAAATAGAGGTCGCATTTAAAAAGTCACTGTTGGTGTTGTCAGTGCCTTGCCAAGACACACTCCAACCACCTGCTTGCATATTGATTGCATTAGCGCCTTTGCCGGCAACCAAAATATGGCTAGCTGGGTTTATTGGCAACAGGTTATTGTTGTTTTTTAATAACACTAATGACTTTCTTACCGCTTCTCTTGCCAGCTCTCGATGTTCAGGAGCACCTAACCATTGCGGGTATTGTGACTCAGGACGCGAGGATGGTTTACCCTTTGTAAACACACCCCAGCGAATTTTAGCTCTTAAAAAACGTCTAACAGCATCATCTATTCGTGATTGAGGTATAACACCCGCTTTCACTTGCTCAACAGTATTATGATAAAAGGCTTCAAAATGCTCTGGCACCATGATCACATCAACGCCCGCGTTAATTGCTTGCGCACATTGCTCTAAATCGCAGCCTTCTACAAACTTATGCGCATTCCAATCGCTTACAACAAAGCCATCAAAACCTAACTGGTTTTTAAGTACATCCGTTAATAAATGTTTATCGCCATGTACACGTTTACCATTCCAGCTATTGAAGGATGCCATAACGGATTGCACTCCCTCATTAATCGCTGAAAAGTAACCCGGGCTGTGAATATCTCTTAACCCTTTTTCATCAATTAGCGTATTACCGCGGTCAATACCTCGCTCAGTTCCTCCATCTCCCACAAAGTGCTTAGCGGTGGCAATACGGTTACTGCCTTTTAAAAAGTCAGCGCCTATGTCACCTTGAATACCAGTCACCATGTTACCCGCATAGTATTTAACTAAGTCAGGATCTTCTGAATAGCTTTCATAGGTTCTCCCCCAGCGATCATCTCTGACAACCGCTACTGTGGGTGCAAAACTCCACTCAATACCCGTGGCCGACACTTCCTTTGCTGTTGCTTGCCCTATACGTTTTATTAAATCGCCATCGCGCGCTGCGCCTAAGCCAATATTGTGTGGAAATAACGTAGCACCATACACATTGCTATGCCCATGCATGGCATCGGTCCCCCACACCGTCGGGATCGCAATACCATCTATGGTCGAATCCATAGAAGCCAGGTACATTTCATCTGCGTATTTTAACCAAGTAGCTTGATCCGCTCGTTTGTTACCATAAGGGGCGGTATTCCCGCCATTTAGATAAGAGCCAAATCCATACTTTTTCATTTGCTCGACAGTTAAATAGCCAATTTCTGGCTGTATCATTTGCGCAACTTTTTGCTCTATAGTCATTGTTTCGAGCAGTTTATCAATCTGTTTTTCAACGCCAGGATCACGCTTAAGTTGTGTGTTCACATAAGGCCAATTAACTTGCTGATTGTCTGCACTCAATACATTTTGGCAGTTGAACATGCCAAAAACAGGCAATAAGCAAAGTAATAATTTAGGGTGTTTTATTTTCGACATTTAAAACCTTTGAGATTAAATACTGTTTTATAAATACGGATTGATTAATTTAGTGTGGAATATATTCAATAAAATCATAATATGCCCATGAAGGGCTGCCGTAGTATTGACCCGGAAAGTAATTTCCTTGAGTCGAGTTGTCACCACTCCACTGGTTAATCATTATTTTTGTTTTATCAATTGGCCACGCATAGCTGGGAATTTCATTATTAGCTATTACGCCATCCCCATTGTCTTTGTACATCACTCTAATTGTTTTCTCGTTTCCTTGTGAGTCGAAGAGATACCAACGAATTGATGAACTAGACCAGTCAAAGCCAATGGTTAATAAGTTTTCTCTGTAATCAAGTCCGAATTGGCTTAAATCAATATCCTCTTCCCAGCTTTGATATGTGCCTCCTTGGGGCTGGTAGATAACATTGGTATGAACGACATTGCCTAAAGAAGGTAATAGTTCGATATCTATCTCTTGCCATGCACGTCCTGGCGAATCCCACCATGAGGTGTAAGTAAAAATAGAAGACACGGTACCGGCGATATTGCCCGACTTAACACTACCTTGTACCTTACCAAAACTATAAAAGTGATTACTTTGCAGCTCAGCACACGCACCTTCTGATAAGGAAAGAGTGATGCCGTGTTGACTTGGATTAATCATTCCTGGAGTAAATTCGCAGCCAAAAGGCGAGCCATTATCGCCACTACGTGCACTCCAAATACGAGTGTCAAATCCCCACGAAAAATCGTCTTTAAAATAGTTAGCGTATGTGGCGGGTGAAATAACTATAAGGCCAGCAACCAAGGTTGAAATTAACTTCGTTTTCATTATTAAATTCCTTATTTAATCAAGCACCTCCTACAGTACTTTAGCCTGTAGGAGGGTAATTTTTACTCGGTTATTTAGAATGAAAAACCCGCTCTCATACCGTAGTATCTCGGCATGCCAAAGCTGCCTTTGGGGATCCCTTTGCCAGTATTATTCCAGTATTGAATAGTTTCATCTGAGGCATTATTAACAAACACTTCTGCAAACCAGTTTTGTCCTTGCGGCTCATACTTAATAGAGGCGTTAAATACGGCAAATGCATCGCGGCTATCATCGATATATTTTGTTGCTTCATCTGGCACTTGAAATTCCATGTCATCTAAATGTTTATCAACATTCCATACCGTTGAGTACGACTCATCTTTCCAGCTGGCATTTAGCCATGCGTGAACAAAGCCATATTCTCCTAAGTTAAGTGTATGTGTGTAACTTATATTGGCGGTGAACTCAGGGGTCATTGCTAAATTATTCCCCTTAAGATTGGTAGCTAACAGGGTATTTTCAGGATCTTTTGATTCTTCATAAGAAATATCAAACAGATACTCCGCGTCGTAGTCCCATTTAGTATTCCAATCTTCAGTAACTTTTGCATCAGTCCACGTTACGTAACCACTAATTCGGCCATTTGGATACGGCTTCCAGTCAAACTCAAGCTCAATACCTTTTATTGTTGAACCAGGGACATTTTGTGTGTAATAAGCAATGACAGGTTTGTTTTGAAAATCAAGAACAGGCTCGCCATTACCGTCTAAAACGGGAGAACCATCTTCACCTTCGACTACAGATAAGCGCTCAACATTACCGATAGAGCCTACTGATGCATATTGCATATCGGTGTAGTCAGTATAGAAAAATGCCGCTTTTAAGTTTAATGAGTTATCAAAAAAGCTTGATTTAGCCCCTAATTCCCAAGTAAGTACTTCTTCTGGATTAAACTTGGTTTCAAAACGAGTAACGTCACCGGTTCTGTCATTTACCACTTCGTAAACATCACCAATACCACCGGCTTTAAAGCCACTGGCAAGATAGGTATAAACCATGGTTTCAGGTGAAATGTCATAATCTAAACCGACACGAAAATCATGGTGTTTCCAGCTTCCCTTATTGTCGTTTTCAAAGTACGACGCATAAATAGAAGGGTCTTCGTAGTAATCAACAGGAAGGTTATTTAAATCAGTTCTATTTAACCAACCTACGGCGCAGCCATCAGCATTAGAACAGCGATAGGTTTTTCCGCCTTTATCTTCTTTTGTTTCATCACTAAATCGATAGCCAAGTGTTAGGTGTAACTTTTCAGTTAAGTTGTATGTACCTTGGCCAAATAATGCGAGGGCATCGGTAGAACGATCGGGTTGATCCCAAAACGCTTTGTCATCCATAGGGTTATCGTAATAACCTAAGGTTTTTGTTCTTTCATGAAAGTAATTTATACCTGCAATCCAGATAAAGTCGCCATATTCATCAGATTGTATTTGCAGCTCAGTTGAAAAAGATTCTGCGCCAGTGCCGCCTAAAAAGTAAGTTGCGCCATCCCAAGGGTCTAAACCTACTTCACTATCTTGTGCTGAAGAGCGCTCCATATCTTCATAGCCCAATAACCAGACAAGCGAATATTCATCGTTTATGTCGTAGTTAAGGGTATTTCTTAAGTACGTGATGTCTAAATTAAGCTTACCGGGCACATTTACAACCGCCTGATAAGTATTATCGCTGGGTAAAAAGTTGGTGCAGTCACCACCTAGTTCAGCACTTCTGCCGCGAATTTTATCGCAGTTAACTAAATCTAGGTTGTTGTTGCTATCATTTACATACTTTTGAAAAACGGTGTGGTTTGAAAAATTACCATCTAAAGGCTCCCATAGGGTGCTAACTCTAAATGAATATTCATCTGCATTATTGTAAAAATTGCTTTTATCAGCTGGTGTTAGTGCGCGAACTTTTTGCGCTTCTGGATCTGTGCCAGCGCCATCTATCCACCAGTTTTCTCGTTGGGTAATTGTTTGACCCACACCTTGATAAGAATCTTCAGAGATTACTGGCGCATTAAGAATATCGTCGCTTAAGCGTCTTGAATCATATTGGTTAGGATCGTAATACCCTTCTAAATAAGAATCCCGTTTCAAGCCTTTTCCTGAAAACCTAACGGCAAATTCATCATTAATAGGAATATTTAAAACGGCATCAATATTTTTACTATTAAAGTTTCCCGCTTCGATACTAACGTTGCCATATAAGTCGGTAAACTCTGGCTTTGCTGAAATAACATTGATACTACCCACCGTTGAGTTACGACCAAATAGGGTGCCTTGTGGGCCCCTTAGTGCTTCAACTCTGTCTATGTCATACATCAATGCAAGGGCACCTTGCATACGTGGTGAGTAAATACCATCAAGGTGAACACCCACAGCCGGATCGCCAAGCTCAGTAATATTGGTAGAGCGTACACCTCGCATAGAAATAACTGGCGCAGCTTGATCTGTTGCAGTTGAAATATCTAAGCCAGGAACTAAGTTAGCAATATCCTTAACGCTATTAACACCGTTTCTTTTCAGCTCGGCTTCAGTTAATGCTGTAATGGCAACAGGTGTTTCCATTAGTCTTGTTTTGCGCTTAGTTGCTGTTACCGAAATGATTTCTAATGAAACTGTTTCTTTTTCTGACGCTTGCTTTTTATCCGTAGAAGCTTCTTGAGCATTCAATGGCATTGAACAAGCCAGCGCAACGGCTATTGATAGTGCTGTTTTATTTATTGTGTGCATGTTTGACCTTTTGGATGTGTGTGTAAACGTTAAACTTTGTTACTTTTATTTAACAGTCTTATAGTATCCATACGGCTTATTTTTAATACTAGTCAAATACGCCAAGGCGAGTTAGATATAATACAAACCGAAATTGCTCTCTAATTTATGAAGCCAAAACTAGATAAATCTCGAGTATTTTCTCCGTAGTCTAGCCTTTTGATTCTATTTCAGACACAAAAAAACCGACTTAGTGTCGGCTTATTTATAAAAGCGGTAGACGCAGGATATCTCTTGTAAGGGTGAACCTGTGACTGCCTGGTTCGTAGCTAGAAGAAGCGGCACATCTCCGTGAGCAAGCAAGCCCTTCGTCTACATTGAAAAGTTGGCGGTGGTATTATTTCTAGACCGTAGCTTACAGGCATTCAAATACTCATAGTGATTTTGAACTTCTCATTTACTCCTCATTCATTTCTCTTTGTGCATTTAGGTTTTTAAGGGCGTTATTCACAAAGAGGTTAAGAGGCGCTGCGCTTTTAGAGAAGTGACTGGATACAAAATTTAGCGGTGTGCATAATTGGGTTTAACTAATATCTGAAAGCTTTCTCAAATTTCAGGCACAAAAAAACCGACTTAATGTCGGCTTATTTATGAAAGTGGTGGGCGCAGGACGTGTCTTGTAAGAGTGAACCTCCGATCGTCTGGTTCGTAGCTTACTACTTTTCCATATTCACTTTATTTCAGACATAAAAAAACCGACTTTCGTCGGTTTCTTTTCTATTAACTTTAATAGTAATAGAAAGTGGTGGGCGCAGGACGTATCTTTTAAGAGTGAACCTCTGACCGTCTGGTTCGTAGCTTGCTACTTTCCCATATTCACTTTATTTCAGGCACAAAAAAACCGACTTAATGTCGGCTTATGTATGAAAGTGGTGGGCGCAGGAGGATTCGAACCTCCGACCGCCTGGTTCGTAGCCAGGTACTCTATCCAGCTGAGCTATGCGCCCA
>NZ_PNDK01000050.1:0-6115 GCF_005887265.1 Pseudoalteromonas sp. S1608 | reverse complement strand
CAACTGAACTACCACTCCGCATTTTCGTTTCTGTCTGAGTCTCCCCTGACAGCGGCGTGAATAATACGAACCAGCCCCTGCTTCGTCAAGGGCTTTTTTGTTTTTTTACAGGTTTTTTAGTCATCTGACATCGAAAGGTTTAAAATTCCACCTGATTTATCATTTTTTGAGCTATTTTCTGGTTCATCTGATTTTTGCTGTTCAGCTTTTTTTGACTCAACAGCTTTCTTTTTATTTAAAAAAGCTAAATTCAATTTAAGTTTTAATGGTTTGTTCTGCACAAAAACACGAATACATAACCAACCTATAAATAAAATGGCCAAATTTCCACCAACAATTAAACTAACCATTAATCCCGTGGACATTACTTTTGGTTTTACAACTGGCACAGGAATAATTTCTGGTTCGCTAACACTGGCAACTGGAATTTCTGGAATCACTTCAATCGGTCTTTCTATTTCAAATAAATAGGTTGGCAATGTAGCCATAAACTCTCGGTCATTGATTGTTGAGCCAAAAACAGAGATTTCAATGTTGTAGCGCCCCCAACCATAATCTTGTAAAGCCAGCTCTCTAGCAGTAGTGCTGTTGCTATCTAAGTAAAATACCTGCTCTTCACCATTGGGATAATAAATTTTACCTTGCATGATCACCGTATCAGGTTTTAAAAGCTCATCATCAATATTGATGGTAATGCGATGATCATCCCCCTCTTCGGTTGCTTCAACGGAGGTAAAGCTGAAAGGCGGCTCATGCACAACAATAGGATCTTGAACCACCCGCCTCTCTAATACATCAGTGGTAATATAAAGCTCAGGGCGCCACTCGCCAGGTGTGAAATTTAAAGTAAACTCACCGGTAAACACACCGTCTTTAGCGCTTTCATCGAACCCGTAGCCATCATCTTTGAATTCAGTTACTTGTTGTATGCCTGCACCAAAGTTTTCAAAGTTTTCATTATTGGTGCTCACAAAGCTTACATTAAGCGATACCGCATCTTTAAATAGGTTGGCGCGAATCGGCTCGCCATCATTTAAAATCTCACCAGTTACCTTTACAGTTTCACCCTGAAACAGAATTTTAGGCAGTGGGTCTACTTTTAGCGATAACTCACCAATAACAACAATGCGGCTTTCTGGCATTATTTGGCCAATAACTTGCCACGGCCCAGGCATGGGATTGCGAATAACCACTAAGTCATAATTTAATTCATCGTACCAATCAAGACTAGTGTTTCTCACCGCATTGGTTGCAAAGTATTTAGTACCATCGGGTCTTACTAAAATTACGGCAGGCGATCCTGGGCGTCTAAAAAATATTAATTTTATTTCATCAATTTTGTCATCAACACGAAAACGGTTATCCAGTAACGGTATTTCATTTTGTTTACCGCTGCCTTTTAACTCTTCAACTTGCTTTACGCTGTGTGCATCGGGGTGGAAACACACGGCGATTAAAAGCAGTGAAACTACTAATAGCGTTTTCATAATAATGCCCTATTCAGCGCGCCATAAACAATGGCCGCCCTCCTTTTGTACAATGTCTAAACGCGTTTGATGTGCGCTTTGCTCTGCATCGTTAGCTGCTATAACTACCAAAGGTGCTCTGTCGCTACTTAGGCGTCTAATACCGCCTTTTTGATCTTCACTTGAGTCATCTTTGTTTTGATTTAGGTTTAGCTTTACTTGCCCCCCGGTCATTGCCAGGTAAACATCGGCTAAAATTTCAGAATCCAGTAAGGCGCCGTGTAACGTCCGCTTAGTGTTATCAACATCGTAGCGGCGACAAAGTGCATCTAGGTTGTTCTTTTGCCCTGGATGCAAGTCACGCGCCATTTTAAGGGTATCAAGCACACCACAAAAACTATGGGTGTTTTGATAGCCTTGATTTAATAACGCAAATTCATTATCCATATGGCCAATATCGAACGGCGCATTATGAATAACTAACTCAGCCCCTTTAATATAGTCAAAAAACTCTTGGGCAATATCACGATAAAGCGGTTTATCGCGTAAAAATTCATTAGTAATACCGTGAACATCGATTGCTTCTTCTTCAATGCTGCGCTGCGGATTAATGTAAACGTGAAAATTATTGCCGGTTAACCGGCGATTCATAAGCTCCACACAGCCGATCTCGATGATACGGTGCCCTTGTTTAGGGTCGATGCCGGTGGTTTCTGTATCTAAAACTATTTGTCTGCGTGCCATATCGAATTAAGCCTGACTCTGGTATCTTTCTATAATCACTTTATTGTACATAATATCAAGGTAAAACAGTGCAAAAAACCGTAGAGATTTACACCGATGGTTCGTGTTTAGGTAATCCAGGCCCCGGTGGTTATGGTATTTTTATGATTTATGAAGCCCATGAAAAAAAATTAAGCCAAGGTTATAAGCTTACAACCAACAACCGTATGGAAATGCTGGCAGCCATTGTGGCGCTAGAATCTCTTAATCGTGCCTGCCCTGTAACCCTGACTACCGATAGCCAATATGTTAAGCAGGGTATTGAGTCTTGGATCACCAATTGGAAAAAACGCGGTTGGCAAACCTCGGCTAAAAAGCCGGTTAAAAATGTCGATTTATGGAAACGCCTCGACAAAGCCTGTGCCGAGCACGACGTTACCTGGAAATGGGTAAAAGGGCACAGTGGCCACAAATATAACGAAATTGTTGACGACCTTGCTCGTGATGCAGCCAGCGGCAACAACTTACTCGATGATGAAGGTTACCAACCGTAACCCTCTACATCATGCTATTTTTTATTTTGTTGATAATGCTGCTTTGAGGTTTGCCTAAGCCCTACCCCTTTTATTGGCGCAAATTGTGGACGAGCATGCCACTTAGGTTTGATTGGTGTAAGTGGCGCAACTCGTTTTCGTGCCACCAGCATATACACACTGCCCATAGGTTTTAAATACTGTTTGGTAAAGCTGCGCCAAAATGCAAACCGCGATAAACGATTACCGCGCGCCAACGACGAATAAATAAAACGCTCATCGGCCACAATTTCAAATCCAAGTAAATTTAGCCAGTCTTTTACCCGTGCGGGAGTAAAAAAGCGCCCTGTCCACGGTAATTTTTGACGGCTAAACGGCAGTAACTGCGCTAAACCACAAAAGCTAAACGGATTAAAACCCGTAATGGCGATATAACCGCCTGGAATAAGGGTTCGATGAGCCTCTCGTAAAATATGATGTGGATCTGAGTGATACTCTAAACAATGGCTCATAATGCAAGCATCTATACTATGCTCGTAAAAAGGCAGTTCGTCTATATCGGCAACCACCCCCGTGTATGGGCCAAGCTCTGCAACACATACTTGATGTTTAATGGAGCTTTTACTGGTGTCTAATTCACCGCTTAAATTACCTAATTTAAGCATATGATAGCCAAACATTCGCGGTAACCAAGGCGACAATTTGCGTTCTATATCACAACGTAAATAATCACCATGCGGAAACTGCTGCCATGACAACGGTTTAGGACCTTCTTGAAAACTAAGGGCTGGTTTCATTATATAAGCTCGTTATAATATTAATTAAATACCACTTTATAGAGCAACGAAACATGGTGCAAGTCAAAGCAATTAAAGCCTTTTCTGATAACTACATTTGGTGCTTAACCACCGAGCAGAATAACCAAGCGTGGGTGGTTGATCCTGGGCAATCAGCGCCAGTTTTAGAGCATTTAGCGCAGCATAACTTAACCCTTGGCGGTATTTTAATTACCCATCATCATTATGATCATACCGATGGCGTAGCTCAATTAGTAAAGCAGTACCCTAACATCACAGTTTACGGCCCAAGTAATAGCCCATTTGAGGGAATAACAACGCCTTTAAATGAAGGTGATACAATTAGCGTTTTAAACATTCCATTTGACATTATAGCGACTCCTGGGCACACCCTAGACCATATTTGTTATATTAATGATGCACTGGCCTTTACTGGCGACACCCTATTTAGCGGCGGTTGTGGGCGCTTATTTGAAGGCAGCCCAGAGCAAATGTGGCATTCATTTAATAAGTTGCGAGTACTGCCAAGTGATTGCAAAGTATATTGCACCCACGAATACACCCAAGCAAACTTGGCCTTTGCAAAAGCGGTTGAGCCACGAAACCCCGAATTACTCGCTTACAGCCAGCAAGTAGATGAATTGCGAAAAAATGATGAAATAAGCTTGCCAAGCACCATAGGTCAAGAGCTTAAAGTTAACCCTTTCATGCGTAGCAACTTACCCAATATTACAGAGTCATTACCAAAAGAGTATTGTTTAGTTACAAAAAACAATGAACCTTGGGAAAACTTTGCTAGTCTGAGAAAGTTCAAAGATCATTTTTAAGCTAGCAACAATAATAATAAAACGATTAGTTAATAAACAATAAGTTAACATTTTCTAATCATATTTGTTTGGAACTTTTAACGGTCATAAGTGGCAATGTTGACTCATTATGGGTAGTATTCGCCGAGTTTTTTACCCTATGTATTGGTATTTATGAATAAATCTCCTCTTTTATTGGTCTTAGCGATGACGCTAGGCGGTTGTCAAACACTGACAACGTTAAACACAGATTCACAAAATCAAGCTCAAAACCAGCTTGAAGGCGCCAGCCCAAATGATATTAGCACTGCATTAATGATGAATGCGCAATATCAACAAGTAAACGATATTGAAGAAGAAGCCCCTGTGTTTGACGATGTTTGGGAGCGTATTCGTTACCAATTATCTATTGATATTCCACAAAATCGCCCAGTGGTCGCTGAGCGTAATTATTATGCACGTCATCAGGCATACCTAGATCGCATTTCTAAACGTGCTGAGCCGTATTTGCATTTTATTGTTGAAGAAATTGAAAAGCGTGAAATGCCCATCGAAATTGCACTTTTACCCATTGTAGAAAGTGCATTCGACCCTTATGGCTACTCTCACCGTACTGCATCGGGTATTTGGCAATTTATGCCTGCAACTGGCGAGCGTTTCGATTTAAAACAAAACTGGTGGTATGACGGTCGTCGCGATATTGTGCAGTCTACACGCGCTGCACTTGATTATCTCTCGTACTTACACAAAACCCTTGAAGGTGATTGGCTGAACGCAATTGCCGCCTATAACTCAGGTGAAGGCCGCTTGCTGCGTGCGATTAAAAAGAATCGTAAAAAGCATTTACCTACCGACTTTTGGTCACTAGATTTACCTCGTGAAACCACCGCCTACGTGCCTAAATTATTAGCTTTAGCTGATTTACTAAAACGTGCAGATGAGTTTAAAGTGTCGTGGAAGCCAATAATTAACGCACAAGTAGTCGAAGTGGTTAATATTGAGTCACAAATAGATTTAGCACTGGCTGCGGATATGGCCGATATGACCCTTACCGAACTATATCGATTAAATCCAGGATTTAACCGCTGGGCAACCGATCCTGATGGCCCACACTTTTTATTACTTCCTACCGATAAAGTAGAACAATTCACTGAAAAGCTTACCGCTACAGCGATTAAAAACCGTCTTCGTTGGCAGCAATATAAGGTCAAACGTGGCGATAGCTTGTCGGTGATTGCAGATAAATTTACCACTAGTATCAGCGCGATTAAGTCATTAAATAAGCTTAACTCAAACGTAATTCGTGTGGGTCAACAAATTTTAGTACCACTCACTGATGGTAAAATTAACAGTGAACATTTGCCTCAGCAAGTACGTGCGGCCGCTAATAAAAGTTTACGCACTAAACTTTCTCATACGGTAAAAAGTGGCGATACCCTATGGGATATTAGCCGCGAATACGATGTAACTATGAGTGAATTAGCTAAGTGGAATAAGCTGAAAAAAAATGCAGTACTGCGTTTAAATCAAAAATTGGTAGTTTATAAGTCAGCTAGCCAGCCTAAAGAGTCGACGAGTAATACTAATCGTACTATTACCTACAAAGTGCGCCGAGGCGATTCTTTAGCGCGTATAGCGTCTAAGTTTAATTTAACAGTGAGCGATATTATTAAATGGAATAACCTTGCCGGACAAAAATACTTACAGCCAGGACAAAAGCTTAAATTAAAAGTAGATGTAAGAAGTAGCTGATCCCTATTGTAATAAACTGTTAAATAAAAAAAGAGCGC